>NZ_JAZHLK010000025.1:0-61443 GCF_036549515.1 Aurantimonas sp. E1-2-R+4
ATTCGGCATCGCCACGATGCCGCTCGACAAGGCTCTCGACTATATCGCCGCCGAGCCGGATTTCTGGATCCACGCTTGAGCGAAAACCCGCTCAAAATGGCCAAAGTCGAGCTCAGAGACGATGAATCAATGGCTTAGGCATGGCGGAGACGGGGGATTCCAGCCCGATTCTCGCTCAAGCCATTGATCCAGCGTACTTATCGCCAGAAATTCCGTCCCTCCTGTGACCGCAGGGTGTGACGGTTAGAACAGTAACTTGACGTCGGTGGACGAATCCAGTGCCTCACGATGCCGTAGCGCCAGAAGACCGGTGGAAGAGCGTCTGAACTCCCCTGATAAACGCGGAAAGCCGCTCGCATATCGTCACGAATTGGATTGCCGCTTTCGAAATTCTCGGCTTTTTTGCACATCGCCTGGGCGATCACGCCGTGATCAATGGGGCTCAACGGCGAAATCAAGCGGCACACCGACGTCGTTGGCATCTTCCCGAACGAGAAGGCCGTCACCGTCCTTCGGACCGTCGGCGCCATCCTCATGGAGCAGAACGAGGAATGGGCCGCCCAGCGCTCGCGCTACATGACGCTGGAAACGCTCGCTCCCGTCTGCAATGATCCCGTCCTCAGCCTGCCTGCTGCATGACCGTCTGATCTGCTTAGCGCTACCGCGATCCGCGAGGCCAAACGTCAGTTACACCACGGGATGGGACACGACCGGGATATTGCCTTTGATTTTTCATCCGGTTGCCGGGATCGTTGGTTTCATGTTCTCGGCGTTGCGCTGGCCGGAGCGCCAATCCCAAGGCGGAACGAAGGGTCTGTTCCAAGGACTGCGTCTCGCCTTTGCCGTCTCATGCCGGCATCAACCGTCGCCATACGCGGCGTCATGAAAAGCGATCTCAAGCTTCAGAACGTTACCGAACAGCCGCGATAGCCGTTCCCGTTCGCTCTTTGAGGCGGTTGCCCCGTGCCGGTCGACCTCGGCCTTGAGCCAACGGGCCTGATCCCCGAAGCTTTCCGCCGCGTGAAGGTCGATCCACTGTTTCAATACCGGGTCGGCGAACTCCGCCCGCACGGCACGTCTGCACCAATGCCAGTACATCCATTCGGCGGCGAACATCGCGGTGACGATGTCAGCGAAACCTCCCGTCTCGGCGGTCTCCAACATGCCCCGGTCGAAGTTGGTCACCTGTGGATCGTCGCGGTCGTATCGTTCTGGATCGATGCCGAGATGATCGAAGGCCGCCCGGAAGTACTCCATCTGCTCTTCCGTCAACGCCTTGAGAACACCAACGAGCCAAGCCTGTTCGCGGACCGTCGGCGCCTTGGCGACCGCGAAGGCGAAGATCCGGACGGCCGTCGCAACGAATCCCGCCTCGTAGACGAGGTAACGGCAAAACACCGCCGCGGGCAGCAGCCCCGCCTCGATGTCCAGGACGAACCGATGCGACTGCATCCTGTCCCAGAGAACCGTGTGATCGGCGACCAGTTGATCGCCAAAATCGAGACTCTGTCGCGTCACGCCTGCTCCCCTGCCTCGATCTGCCTCCTCGCCGCGTTAACGAAAGCTTCCACCCGGCTTTTTTCGACGGGATTCCACCAAACGCCTCCCTCCTTCAGGGAACTCGCGACGATCACGCCCTCGGTGCGCGCAAGAATCGTGTCGACATTCGCCTCGGTCACGCCGCTTCCCACCAATAGCGGCAGCCGCGTCGCGGAGCGCACTTCGTCGATCTCCTCCAGCGTAGCGGTGTTGCCCGTCCTCTGGCCGGTCGCGATCACCGCATCGGCCTGGAAGAAGTCGATGTCGCGGGTCAGTTCGGGTACCGAGCGGTCGGCGACGATGGCGTGGCTGCCGTGCTTCACGTGGCTGTCGGCGAAGACGCGGACATTGTCGGCGCGAAGCTGGGCGCGATAACGCAGCGCGGTCGCCGCGGCGCCCTCGACGATTCCTTCGTTCGCGACATAGGCGTTGGCCCACTGGTTGACGCGGATGAAGTCGGCGCCGCCGGCCAAGGCGATCGCTAGCGCCGGGATAGCGGCGTTGGCAAGCACGTTGATCCCGAGCGGCACGCCGATCTCCCGCCTGACCCGGTCGGTGACGACGCTCATGAAGGCCGCGGTCTCCGGGCCGATGAGATCCGGCTTCAGGAACGGGATGTCGCCGTGATTTTCGATAATCAACCCGTGCACACCGCCGGCGACGTAAGCTTCGGCATCGCGCATCGCCGCGTCATAGACCGATGTGATGTTTCCATTCCGGAAATTGGGTGCGCCGGGAAAGGCTTTGCAATGAACAACTCCGATTATTACTTTATTTCTTTTGAAGATTTCGGATATTGCACTTCGTTTTTCTGTAGATATAATCTGCATATTGATTCCAACTTGAGATCGTGATGACTGTTTATGTTATCGGCAATGTCGCGGCCGATGAGACGTTCAAGATCGGGGTCCTGCCAAAAATCGGGGAATCCATCCTCGGGCGGCAGATCTCCCGCGATATCGGCGGCAAGGGCGCGAACCAGGCGATCGTTCTCGCCCGCGCGGGCCTTCCCATCAGGCTGTTGGCCGCCATCGGCGACGACGAACGAGGGCAGTGGCTAAAGGGCGAACTCGAGAGCGAATGCGTGCCGCTCGACCTGTTGTGCCAGGCGTCCGTGCCGACCGACGTCTCCATCATCCTCTCCACGGCGAGCGGCGACAATTCGATCGTGACGACCACACAGGCGGCCGAAAGTCTTGCGCGCGACGATATCGTCGCCGCGCTGTCCGACGCAGAACCTGGCGACATTCTGCTCCTGCAGGGCAATCTGGCGACACATGTCACCGCGTTCGCGCTCGCGCATGGAAGAGCGAAGGGCTTGACGACCGTCTTCAATCCCTCCCCGGCCCATGCCGATTTCGCCGAACTCTGGTCATTGGTCGACCTGCTGGTCGCCAATGACGGCGAGGCCGAATTCTTCACCGGGCGCAACCGGGAGGCAGCGGGGCGGGCGCTGGTCGCCGCCGGTATTCCCTGCGTCATTGTCACCCTTGGCGGAGATGGCGCCCTCCTCTGCGACGCGAATTCGGTGCAGCATGTCCCGGCCGAACCCTGCACGGTCATCGACACGACGGGCGCCGGCGACACGTTTCTCGCCGTTCTCGTCGCAGCGATCGCCGAAACCGGAATGCGGATCGACCGCGCCAGTCTGGAATGCGCGGGACGAGCCGCCGCGCTGACCATCACACGCCCCGGCACGCGATCGGCCTTTCCGACCCGTGCCGAACTGTCGGCCCTGCTTGGGAGACGATAAGCGTTGCTCGGGTCGCTTGACATGGCCATCAGCGCGCCTCGGTCAGCCAGCCGAGGATGTTCTTCCACAGCCTGCCGTAGCCGTCCCATTCGCAAAACGCCGGCGACAGCCAGTGGGGGCCGATGTCCGAGGTCCAGGCGATGCTTCGGCCCTTTCCGAAGGTCCCGCTGACCAGAAGCGGATGGCCGCCCTGCTCGTCCGGCAGACGCGCCACGACCTCGCAGCCCTCCTTGGCGATCACCTCGTTCACGCCGAGCAGCACGGGCCACTCGCCGCTAAGGTCCGCCAGCAAGGGATGGTCGGGCGAAGCGACCGGTACGGCGCGCGCGCCCTCGGGGATTTCGACGCGGTCGTCATAGGGAAGACAGGTGACCGGCAGAACCTCTTCCACCGCCGTGCGGCCCCAGCGAGCCTTGCCGTCGATCCCCTGGAAGGAGAAATAACCGCCGCACATCAGCAAGCCGCCGCCGCCGAGCGTCCATTCGCGGATCAGCTTCAGCCGGTTCGGCACCGTGCGCATGTGCAGCCAGACATCCGGGGGCAGCAGCAGCGAGTTCGCCCCGATGTCCGACAGGATGATGGCGTCGTACTGCTCCAATCCCGCCAGATCGTAGGGAAATTTGTCGACCGCCTCGTGAGCCGGCATGTAGACGAGCTCGAATTGCGAGCCCTTAAGCGCCGCGACAAGCGGTTCGGCGCCGAGATGGAAGGTGACGCTGCCGAACTGGTCGAAACCTTTGTAATGGGTCGCGGAGCTGACCCAGCTTTCGCCGACGAGGAGGATTTTTTTCGTCATTTGATCGGGTAATCCTTCAAGGTCGCGATGGAGAGAGCGGTTGCGATGCCGACGCGAATACGCGGGCCGGGTTGGCGACCAACAGGGTGTCGATGGTGGTGTCGCTGGCCCCGTGCCGTTTGAGGCGAGGCACGAAATTCTTCAGGACGTGGTCATAGCCGAAGCCGCCGTACCGGCTCAGCATCATCTTCAGGAAGACGTCCTGTGACAGCAGGATGCGATCGAGATGACCGGCTTCGATCAGCCGCATGATCGCCATCGCGTTCTGTTCGTCCGAGGGACACTGCACGCCCTGATCGGCATAGAAGAAATCCATCCCGATCATGTCGTATTCGAGAAACGCGCCGCGCTTGGCGAGTTCGTCCTGATAGGCGAAATCGTCATGGGACGGGTTCATGTGACACAGCACCGTATGGGCGACGTCGCCGCCCTCCGCTTCGACGATGTCGAGAACCCTGTGCGCCAGCCTGAACCAGCCGGGCAGATGCACCATCAGCGGCAGGCCGGTGCGCGCCTGGCCACGTACCGCACCGCGCAGGCTCTTCTCCTCGTCGGCGGTGAGATCGGACGAGACGCCGATCTCGCCGATCAGGCCGATCCTGGCATGCGTCCCGTCGACGCCGACGAGCGCCTCCGCGACGATCTCGTCGGCGATGGCGTCGATCGAGAGCGAGGCGACCTCGGGCGGATGCGAGGACTGCAGATAATAGCCGGCACCCATCACGATGTTGAGGCCGGTCGCCTTGGCGATCCGACACAGCGCCTGAGGGTTGCGGCCGATGCCCCGGCAGGTGGGATCGACCACGGTCCTGCCGCCCAACCGGACGAAACAGTCGAGTTCCGCGATGGCCAGCATCTCGTCGTCCAGGGCGCAATTGTGCAGATTGACGAACGGGTCCATCCTGAGTTCGCCGATGATCCCGAGATGGACCGGCGACGTCGCGAGATGCTGACGGTCCGGCTCCGTCGGCCGGTTCCACCAGCAGCGGCAGTCGTTGAGGATGTGTTCGTGCATCAGCGTGGTCGCGAGCGTTGCAACCGGCACCGGCCCATTCACGGTCATCACCTGGCCCGACCCGACATGGGCCGCGGATCGCTCGCCGTTATCCGATAGGGACATGAGACCCCCTTTCTAAGTCTTTCGCCGCCCTATTCGCAGGCCAGAGGAGAAGATGCGCGTGTTCAGCCAGATCGCCGCCAGAATGATCACGCCGGTGACGATCTGGGTGAAGAAGGGCGAGATGTGCATCAGGATGAGACCATTGCCGATGACCGCGATGGTCAGGGTTCCGAGCACCGTCCCGATGATCGTGCCGCGGCCGCCCATCAGCGAGGTGCCGCCCAAAACCACGGCCGCGATGACGTCGAGCTCGAAGCCGACGGCCGCGTTCGAGGAGCCAGAACCGAGCCGTGCGGCGATGAGGAGGCCGGCGAAGGCCGAGGCAAGGCCGGTCAGACCGTAGACCGAGGCGGTGATCCATTTGGCCGGCATGCCGACGCGGCGCGCCGCTTCCATATTGGCTCCGACCGCGACCACTTGGCGGCCATAACGCATCTTGGTCAGGACCACATAGGCAAGGATGGCGACGAGGACCGCGAGGATCGCCGGGACCGGTATACCGAGGAACGCCCCGCGCCCGAGATAGGTGAAGCCCGGGGCGTCGCGGATCGGAATCGAATAGCCCTTGGTCAAAAGCAGAGCCAACCCACGAAAGATCGACAGCCCCGCCAAGGTCACGATGAAGGCCGGGATCGCCTGATGGGCGACGAACCAGCCTTGCAGCAGGCCGATCGCGACGCCCGTCGCCAGCATCATCGCCACGACCAGCGGCCAGGGAACGCCGGCCGCGATGGCGATGGCGGCCAGGGCGTTGACGAGCGCGACCTGGGAGCCGACCGACAGATCGATGCCGGCCGTGGTGATGACGAAGGTCATGGCGCTGGCGACGACGAGGACCGGCGCGGCCTGCCGCAGCAGGTTGAGAACGTTGCCGGTGGTCAGAAACGTCTCCGTCTGGAACGAGAAGAAGACGAGGCAAACGAGGAAGAAGCCGGTGATGGAGAGGACTTGGGCGTGCTCGGACAGGAAGTCGTTGGTCCGCGATCCCTCCGACCGGCTGGTATAGGTCACCATGTTAGTGCACCCCCTCGCCGACGATAAGGCGCACCAGATCCTCCAGATTGGTCTCCTCGACCTGGCGCTCGGCGACCTTGGTGCCCTCGTACATGACGGCGATCCGGTCGCAGACGCGAAACAGATCCTGTAACCGGTGAGTGATGAGAACGACCGACACACCGCTGGCCTTCACCCGGTTGATCAGCGCGAGAACCGCCTCGACTTCGGCCACCGCGAGCGCCGAGGTGGGCTCGTCCATGATCAGCACGCGGGGATCGAAAGAGGCGGCACGCGCGATGGCGATCGCTTGGCGCTGCCCGCCCGACAATTGCGCGACCTTCAAGGACAGGTTGGGGATCTTGATCTCCAGCGCATCGAGCATCTTGCGGGCTTCGCGTTTCATCGCGCGCTGGTCGAGAAAGCCGGCGCGGGTGATCTCCCGCCCGAGAAAGAGGTTGCCGGTCACGTCGATCGTGTCGCACAGGCTGAGGTCCTGGAAGACCATCTCGATATGCCGGTCCCTGGCATCGCCGGGGCCGAGAAATTTCACCGCATTCCCGTCGATAAGGATGGTGCCGCCATCGGGAATGTAGGTGCCCGACAAAACCTTGGTCAGTGTCGACTTTCCCGCGGCATTGTCGCCGACGAGGCCCAGGCACTCGCCGGGGTAAAGGTCGAGATCAACACCGCGCAGCGCATCGATCGAACCGAAGGATTTGCGAATCTGCCGCAGCGAAACGCGAGGCGCCCGCTCAGCTCCGGGGGTGGAGAGGCCGGGTGGGCCGGCCTCTCCTTGCAGTGGGACCGTCAATTGTAGGTCTCGCGATAGGGATCGACATTCTCCTTTGTGACGATCTCGATCGGCACGGAGATCGACGCCTCGACCGTCCCGCCCGTGCGGATCGTCTCGAGTGCCTTGACCGCCGCTGCGCCCATGGCGGCGGGATCCTGCTGGACCACGGCGGTGACGAATCCCGCATCAATGCCGTCGATCGCCTGCGCGGTCAGATCCCATCCGAAGATCTTGACGCTGTCCTGCTTTCCCTGGCTCTCGACGGCGGCGATCGCGCCGACGAGGGCAGGCTCTCCGGTCGCGTAGATCGCGTTGAGATTGGGATTGGCCGTGATCAGGTTTTCCGCGGCCGACAGCGCCTCGTCCTGGATGTTGCGACCGTCGACGACGCCGACGGTCTCGATGTTGTCATCGCCCTTGAGGACATTTTCGAAACCCTCCTGGCGCACGTTCTGGATGAAGGAATTCAGCGCGCCGACGATGCCGAGAACGGCTTTTCCGTCCATGTTCTCGCCGACATAGGTCTTCATGTATTCGCCGATCATCTTGCCCGCCTCGGCATTGTCGACGCCGATCTGGGCCTTCTGCGGCCCCTCGGGAAGAATCGCGTCGACGGCGACGACCGGAATCCCCGCCTTGTCCGCCGCTTCGACGGCCGGCATGATCCCGTTGACGTCGATGGCGATGACGATCAGGCCGTCGACGCCCTGCTGGATATAAGTCTCGATCGCGTCGTTCTGGCGTGCCGGATCGTCGTTGGCGTTGAACACGACGAGTTTCGCGCCGGCTTCGTCAGCCGCCTTCTGGGCGCCGTCGATCATCTGGTTGAAGAACAACGCCTGCTGGTTGATCTGTACCATTGCATAGGTCGGGCTTGCGGCATCCTGCGCGAAGGCCGGCGATAGCGAGGTGGTCGCAAGCATCAGGCCGCTTACCAGACCGAAAAGGGTCCGCCTTTGGAATCGAAGGGTCATGTCACATCCTTTTCTTTTTGAGAGCCGCCATGCGCTGGTGCACTCTCTCCGTGGGCGGCCGAACGGAGGCACGTTCGATGATTTCGACAGGAAGCAGTTCTTCGCACGGCGTCGCACCCTCCGGCGGTGCGCCGGCCATCAGCAATTCGACGCCGCGGCGCCCCATGGCGCGAACCGGCTGTCGGATCGCCGTCAAGGGTGGATCGAGCAAGTGGAGCGGGGCGGTATCGTCGCAGCCGATCATCGAGACGTCATCGGGAACGGAGACGCCAGCCTGCCGGAACGCATCGAGCACGCCGAGCGCGATCTCGTCCGACGCGGCGAAGATCGCGCTGCTCGGCAGACCAGCTTCGATGAACTCCCGCGCGGCCGCGCGGCCGAATTCGGCCGTATAGTCGCCATGCCGGGAAAAGTTGATCGCGCCGTTCGCGCCATTTTCGCGGAGTGCCGCCGCAAGACCGCCCATTCGGCCCTGGGTGCTGACCATGTCGGTCGCGCTGCCGAGAAAGGCGATCGAGCGATGCCCGAGGCTGAGAAAATGCTCGGCCGCCAGGCGTCCGGCCGCGACGTTGTCGCAAAACACCTTCGGCACATCGACGCCGGGAACGTCCTCGTCGAGCACGACGACCCGCGAAACGAAATTAATTTCCCTGGCCAGTGAGCCGTCGCGATCGTTGTGGTTGGTCACGAAAATCAGCCCGTCGACCTCGTTGCGGCGCAGCTGATCGAGATATTTCAGCTCGCGTCCCGGGCGGTTGAGGCTCGAACACAGGGCAACGCCGAGACCGAAGGAGTCTGCGGCTTCTTCAACCGAGGCGGCGAGCGTCGCGAAGAACGGATTGGTGATATCGGGAATAACCAGCCCGATGACGTCCGTGCGACCGAGGCTGAGCCGGCGAGCATGGGGATTGCGGCGGTAATCCAGCTTGGCGATGGCCGCTTCGATCCGCTGGGCGGTGGAGGCGGGCAGGGTCAGCGACCGGTTGAGATACCGCGACACGGTCGCAACCGACACGTCCGCGGCCTTGGCGACGTCCTTCATGCTGGAGAGTTTGGCGCTTGTCGTCGATGGCATACAGGTAAACCGCTTTACTAAACCGGTTTACTCAGACTGCCACATTCATTTTTTTGTTCAAGCGCAAACTTCGGATGGCCGAGAACCGGTCACACCGAATATGACAATGTGGAACGGTGCAGTGGCGCCACGCCGTGACTTGGCCGGCCGCGCTGGCGGACCTTCCGGCCAAGGTCAGGCTGCTTTCCTTTAAACTGAGCACAGAGAAGCCTACGGCGAATCGAGACGGCCCAGCGTGCGAACCTGTTACCGCCTCCGCTCAAAACGACCGCGGCAAGCCGAGCACGTGCTCGGCGACATAGGAGAGGATGAAATTCGTCGAGATCGGCGCGACCTGATAAAGCCGCGTCTCGCGGAATTTGCGCTCGATATCGTATTCCTCTGCGAACCCGAAACCGCCATGGACCTGCATGCAGACGTTGGCCGCCTCCCAGGACGCATCCGCCGCCAGCAGCTTCGCCATGTTGGCCTCGGCCCCGCAATCCTGGTTGGCGTCGAATTTCCGCGCCGCCTTGAAGCGCATGAGGTTCGCCGCCTCGATGTTCACATAGGCCCTTGCGATCGGAAACTGGACGCCCTGGTTCTGGCCGATCGGTCGGTCGAACACGACGCGCTCCCTGGCATAGGCGGAGGCCTTTTCCGTGAACCAATAGCCGTCGCCGATGCATTCGGCCGCGATCAGGGTGCGTTCGGCGTTGAGACCGTCGAGGATGTATTTGAAGCCCCGCCCCTCCTCGCCGATCAGGCTATCGGCCGGAATTTCCAGGTTGTCGAAGAACAATTCGTTGGTCTCGTGACCCACCATGTTGCGGATCGGAGTGACGGTCATGCCGTTGCCGATCGCCTGCCGCAGATCGACGAGGAAGATCGACAGCCCCTGCGACTTCTTGCTGACGTCGGCCAGCGGCGTGGTGCGGGCCAAAAGGATCATCAGGTCCGAATGCTGGATGCGGGAAATCCAGACCTTCTGTCCGTTGACGACGTAGCGATCCCCCTTCTTCACGGCGGTGGTCTTGAGCTTGGTCGTGTCGGTGCCGGTCGTGGGTTCGGTGACGCCCATCGACTGCAACCGCAACTCTCCCGACGCGATCTTCGGAAGATACTTGCCCTTCTGGGCCTCCGAGCCGTGCCGCAGCAAGGTGCCCATATTGTACATCTGACCGTGGCAGTGGCCGGCGTTTCCCCCTGCCCGGTTGATCTCCTCCATGACGATCGACGCCTCAAGGAGGCCCAGGCCGGAGCCGCCATACTCCTCGGGAACCATCGCGGCGAGCCAGCCGGCTTTGGTCAGGGCGTCGACGAATTCCTCGGGATAGGTCTCGGCGGCGCCGTGCGCGCGGTGATACTCCGCCGGAAATTCCGCGCACAGCGCGCGCAGCGCGTCCCGAAGATCCTGATGATCGTCGCCCTCGACCCTGCTGTCCATTCTCATTCTCCATATCGGTCTGTATTGCGGCTTCCGACCCCGCCAAAAAGCGAACCCCGGCCACGGTGTATTTGTCGCAGAGACGGTCCGCCGCACTCGCGGGAGCCGATTCACCACAAGATTTTGTGGGTTCCCCAAAGCCCATCTCGTCCTCGCGCACAAGGTCTCGATCGCCTTGGCGGGCCGCGGACCCTGACGTGTCCGTCCTATTTTCTGTTCCGCAGTCCGGCATCGACATCGATCACCGTGCCGGAGAGATAACCCGCGCGAGGCGAGGCCAGCATCGCGACGACGCTGGCGATTTCCTCGGGTTCGGCCAGCCGCCCGAAGGGACGATTGGCGAGCATTTCAGCCCAGCGATCCGGATCGCCCAGCGTGCTTTGCGCCTGTCCGCGAGCCACCTCGACGACGCGGTCCGTCCTGGTGCCGGCGGGGTTCACGCCGAACACCCGCACATTCCAATCGACCGACTTGGCGCCGACCGCTTCGGTGAAGGCGATCAGGCTGGCATTGCCGGTCGTCCCGCAGACGTAGTCCCATCGTGGCGAGCGGCCGAGGTCACCGATAATGTTGACGACGGTGCCGCCGCCCGCCACCTTCATCCGCTTCAGAAAAAGCTGTGTGAGATGGATGTAGCCGAAGACCTTCAACTGCCAGGCCTCGATCCATCGTTCCATCGACAACGTTAGGAGGTCGCCACCTGGAATGGCGCCGGCGTTGTTGACCAGGATATCGACCGGTCCGATAGTTTCGGCGAGTTCCTCCCGCGATTGGGGCATCGCCAGATCGGCCGCATGGGTCTCGATCGTCGCGCCGTGCCCGGTCAACCGAGCCTTGGCCGCGTCCAGCTTTTCAGGATCGCGCCCGACGATCACGACCGATGCTCCCTCGGCCGCAAAGGCTTGCGCCACGGCAAAGCCGATGCCCTTGGAGCCGCCGGTGATCAGAACGCGCTTGTCGCTGAGCTGCAGATCCATCAGCGCGAGTCCGCCCTGGCTTCCGCTTTTGTCGCGGCAACGAACCAGTCGGCGATCGGCGAGCCTGTGGTGAACAGCACGTCATCGGATGCTTGCAGAAGATCGATCATGTCTTCCAGTTCCTGTAGCCGGTGCGGCACGCCGATCAGATGCGGATGCAGCCCGATCGCCAGAACTCTCGGATTTTCCTCGACCTCACGCTCGAACAGCCGCAGCGTATGACGCAGGCGGCTCAGCATTTCGCCGGTCGCATGCTTCTCGATCGCGTAGACGATCGAATCGTTGATTTCGAGGTTATAGGGCATTGCCATGAGGTCGCCGTGTCGCGTCTCGATCCACGATGGCAAATCGTCGACCACCCAGTCATAGACATGGTCGACACCCTTCCGCATCAGGATATCCGGCGTATCGTCGCTTTCGCGAAGGCCGGGGCTGAGCCAGCCGCGCACTGGCTGGCCGGTGAATTGGGTGATCAGATCCAGCGCCTCGGACACGAGGCCTTCCTCGCCACCGCTCGCCTGATTCAGCGAACGCTGATGCACGCCGTGTCCGATGAATTCCCAACCCGCGTGCAGCATCGCATCCGCCGCCTGAGGGTAGGCCGCGATCACGCCGGCGTTGAGCGAGGTCGAGGCCGGCACACCGCGTTCGGCGAAAAGCTTGAGAATGCGCGGCAGGCCGGCCCGCATCCCGTAGTCGGCCCAACTGAAATTCGGCACATCCGGAATGGTCTCCTTGCCGTGCGGCGGCGTGATGATCGTCCGCGGCATCGCCTGGTCGAACTGCCAGTGCTCGACGTTGACGACGAGGTGAACGAAAATGCGCTTGCCCTGCATCGGCGGAAACACCGGCCGTTCGGAGGACAGGCGATAGGGAATGCGGGGATTGCTCATGCGTGAATCGGCTCCGCTGGCTGGTGGGCGCTGCGCATCTCGGCCATGATTTCGGCCTTGTACCGGATGAAGGCAGGGCTGGTCAGATCGTCGATGGAGCGCGGACGACGCAGGTCGATGAGAATTTCCCGCGCGATGCACGCCGGTCTTGCCGACATGACGCAGACCCGATCCGCCAGAAGGATGGCTTCGTCGATATCATGAGTGACGAACACCACGGTCGTGCTCAGTCGTTGCCATACTTCGAGCAGGAGTTCCTGCATCGCCATTCGGGTCTGGGCGTCGAGCGCGCCGAAGGGCTCGTCCATCAATAGCGCGCGCGGTCGCATGACGAGAACCCGTGCGATACCGACCCTCTGGCGCATCCCGCCAGAGAGTTGCGAGGGGTAGGAATCGGCGAATTCGCTGAGGCCGACGATCGACAGCATCTCCCGCGTCCGGCTGTCGTATTCGGCCCGGCCGACGCCCTGGATGCGCGGACCAAAGGTCACGTTGTCATAGACGGTGAGCCAGGGAAACAGCGCTGCATCCTGGAATACCACGCCGCGATCCGGCCCGGGCGGACCGACCGGTTCGTCGTCGATCAGGACCACGCCTTCGGTGCTCTTTTCGAAACCCGCCAGAATGTTGAGAAGGGTCGACTTGCCACAGCCCGATGGCCCGAGCAGCGCGACGAACTCGCCATCGGCCACGTCCATGTCGACGCAGTCGAGAGCCCGAATGGGCGTGACCGCCTGATAGACCTTCGCGACTTCGCGAACCTGTATCCTCGCCATGATCGTTCCCTGATTTAGCGGCTGGCGACGGCAAGACGCCAGGAGAGCGCCCACCGTTCGACAAGTAGAATGAGCTGGTCGCTCAGAAGGCCCATCAGGCCGATGGAGACCATGTCGGCGATGACGACGTCCATCCTGCCGACGTAATAGGCGTCCCAAAGGACGTAGCCGAGGCCCGACTTGACGGCGATCATCTCGGCTACGATCACGGCGGTCCAGCCAATGCCAAGCCCGATCCGCAGCCCGGTGAAGATCGAGGGCAGCGCGGCTGGAACGACCACACAACGCAGGATGTCAAAACGGTTCGCGCCCATCATCAGCGCGGCGCGGACGAGATTGCGCTCGACGTGGCGCGCGCCCTGGGTGGTGTTGATGACGATCGGATAAAAGGCGCCGAGGGCGATCAGAAAGATCGCGCCGAAACTCTCGATGCCGAAAACGGCGATCGAAAATGGTAGCCAGGCGGTGATCGGGACCGGCCGCAACAGCTGGATCGTGGGATCGAGGACCTGCGCCGATAGCCGGTTCCAGCCGATCATGATGCCCGCAGGCACACCGATGAGGATCGCGACGGCAAATCCTTGCGCCACGCGCTGGGTCGAGAAGAGGACATTGGCGAGCCATGTCCCGCTATAGGGGTTGAGCCCCATACCGCGTTCGCCGAACGCCCACATCCACCACGCTTTTACCACGCGATCGGGAGTCGGAAGAACGCCGCCGAACAGGGAGCCGTTGGTGCCCGCCAATTGCCAGATGACGACCAGGACGACCGGCAGAACGAGGGCAAGGATCATCGATCCAAGCCGTCCGCTCATGATGAGCCGCGGCAACGTGCTGCCCAGGGCGCGGGCACCGGGCGCGGCAAGTCCGGCGCTTTCGGAGCCGACCCTGTCGTCGCGGCGTTTGACTGACGTGTCGGACACAACGGCTCTCCTGTTTGCAGCGGTTTGCGGCGAGTTTGCCGGCGGCGGCGCACCACGACGCCGCCGGCATCTCTTCACTCGCCCTTGGCGCTCTTGACGAGCGAGGCGTCCCAATAGTCTTCGATCTCCGCGGAGACATCGCGCTGGATCACGCCCAACTCAGCGAACGCCTTTGCCTGGCGGGCAATCTGCTCGGGTGTCACGACGGAGCCCAGCGTGATCGGCTTGGCGGCCTCGGCGGCAACGTCGGGCGCGAGGCCGGTCAGGTCGGCATAGGCTGCGGCGAAAGCCTTCGGATCGGCAGCCAGCGTCTCCTGTGCCTTCAGATAGGCCCAGACGAAGCGTTCGACCGCCTCGCGCTTGTTGTCGACCGCCTCCTTGGTGGCGACGACCATGCCGAGTTCGGCACCGACCGATTCCGACTTGCTGTATTCTAGTCCTTTGGCGAAATAGCCGTAACCCTCGATCACCGGCACCGATTCAAACGGCTCCCAGGTCACGATGGCATCGACCTCGCCGCGCTTCAGCGCCTGATCGAAATTGGCGCCGCCGCCCTGGATGTTCACCGCCTTGAAGCTGTCATAGGGAATCCCCTGTTCGGTCAAGGTCGCGGCGAACTGGAACCAGACGGCCGAACCCGGCGCGATGGCGACGGTCTTGCCCTTGAGGTCTTCCCAGGAATCGAGCTTCACGCCCTCGCGGCCGATGACGTATTTCGGCGACGAACCGACGCCCATGATACCGACGATGTTGGTCGATCCCTGCGACAGCGCGATGGCGAGATCGGCCGGTCCGACCGTCGCCATTTCAAGCGACCCTGAGAGGAGCGCGGTGCGCGCGTCGGCATAACGGGCGAACTCCACCGTCTTCAGATCGACGCCGAGCTTCTTCAAGTCCTCGGAGATCAGCGTGATCGGGGCCAGGTGGCCGACCTTTTGATAACCGACCGTGAGTTCGACCGGCGGCGACAAGGGTTCGGGCTCAGGGCCCACAGCGAAGGCTTTCATGGGGGATACGGCGACGATGGCGGCCGCGGCCAGCCCGATCGTGTGCCGTAGGATGCTGGATCGTTTCATGACGTCACCTTTTGCGCCGAAGAAAGGTCGGAGGGCTCTTGTTGCGGGGCCGTCCCGGCACCGGCCCGAAAGAGCGGTTCGCGTTTTTCCCGGAAGGCCGCCCGACCTTCCGCGTAGTCCTCGCTGGCGAAACACGCCGCGACAAGCGCATCGACGGCAGCCCGATCGCGAAGATGATCGGGCCTGGCGAGATCGATAAGGGCCCGCTTGGCCGCGAGCAGCGTCAGCGGCGCGTTACCGGCGATCCGCGCGACCACCGCCGCCACGTCGGCGTCGAACGTTTCGGCGGCGCTCACGCATTGGGCGATCCCGAGCCTTGCGGCCTCGGCGGCGCTGATCTCACGCCCGGTAAACAGAATGTCGGCGGTCGCGGTCGCCCCCAGCCGATCCGCGATCAGCCGCACCGCGGAATAGGCGTAGCCGAGGCCAAGTTGGGCGCCCGGCATGCGGAAGCGCGCTTGGGCGTCCGCAAAGCGCAAGTCGCAGCACAGCGCAATTTCCATGCCCCCGCCGAAGCAGACGCCACGCACTGCGGCGATGGTCGGCTTCGGGCAGCCGAGTAACGCGTCGAGGGCGGCCGTGACAGCCACTTCATAAGCCTCGACGCCGCTTGCGGTCGCGCGAAGTGCGGCGAACTCGGAAATGTCTGCACCCGCGGAAAACGCGGCGGATCCACAGCCGGTTACCACCACCAGCCGGACATCTGGATCGGCCGCGGCCTGCCGCAGCAGGTCCGGAATTAGCCGCCACATCGCAAGGTTGACGGCGTTGCGCCGCCGCTCCTGGTCGATGACGAGACGCGCGACATGCCCCTCGCGTTCATAGTGGATGGTTGCGTTCTCCATTGCGTCAGATCACCTCGTCATGTCGCAGCGCCGCGATCTCGCCGGCCGTCAGCCCTGCTTCGGCGAGGATCTCATCCGTGTGTTCGCCCGGGTCGGGGGCCGGCGCCCGGATGTCGGCGGGCGTCCGCGTCATGGTGATCGGCTGCCCGACGACCCGAATTGGGCCACGTGCGCCGTGCTCCATCGGCACTGCCATGCCGAGATGACGGACCTGCGGATCGTCGAAGACCGCGTCGATGCCATTGATCGGTCCGGCCGGCACGCCGTGCTCCTCCAGTCGCTCAAGCCATTCGGCGGAGGGCCGCTGCTTGAAGACGTCGCGCAACAGGGCCATCAGCGCGGGTCGGTTGGCGAACCGATCCGCTTGCGTGCGGTATTGCGCACCATCGGAGAGATCCGGCCGAGCGATCGCCTCGCAGAACGGCCGCCACTGCCCCTCGCCGCCGACGGCGATGTTGATGTAGCCATCGGCGGTTTCCACGACACCCATCGGCGTCGAATAGGGATGGTCGTTGCCGACCTGCCCCGAAACCTCGCCGTCGATCAGATAACGGGCGGCCTGGAAATCCATCATCGCGATCTGCGCTTCCAGCAGCGATGTGTGCAGCCATTGCCCTTCGCCGGATCGTTCCCGCTCGGTGACGGCGACGAGGATACCGCAGGCGGCGTAGATTCCCGCAGCCGAGTCGGCCACCGCAATGCCGGCCCGGACCGGACCTTGACCTGGCAGTCCCGTGACGCTCATCAAGCCGCCCATACCCTGGGCAATCTGATCGAATCCCGCGCGCATCCGATAAGGTCCGGACTGACCGAAACCGGAGATCGAGGCCAGGATGATCCGCGGGTTGACGGCCTTCAGCACCTCGTAGCCAATCCCGAGCCGGTCCTTCACATCAGGCCGAAAATTCTCCACGACGACATCGGCGTCCTTGACCAGCCGCATGAACAGATGGTGACCTTGCGGCTTCTTCAGGTTCAAGGTGAGCGAGCGCTTGCTGCGATGCAGGTTCAGCATGTCGTAGCCGTGCCGCGGCCCGCTCATGTTCTCGTTAGGATCGATGCCGACCGGAGCCTCGACCTTGACCACGTCCGCGCCAAAATCGGCAAGGATGCGGCAGCATGTGGGCCCGGCGCGAACGCGCGTCAGATCCAGAACACGCAAATGGGACAGGGCTCCGTCACTCATGCGACCGCTCTCTCCGCTTGTTCGATGATCGGCCCGGCGAAGCGCGGCATGCGGCCATGCCATGCGGAACCCGCCTGGAACGCCGCGCCGAGCGCGACGAGACGTCGATCGCTTCCCGGCCGGCCGACGATTTGCAAGCCGACCGGCATGTTCCGGTCGTCGAAGCCGGTCGGCAAGGCGAGAACCGGCAGGCCGAGATAGTTGGCGAACAGGGTCCAGGCACTCAGGGCGTAAAGGATGCGGGGGGTAAAGTCGTTCGAGGCCGGGTCGACCTCCGTGAGCGCCGGCGTGCGGATCGGCATGACCGGCAGCGCGAGGAAATCGCAGCGTCCGAAGACCGCCGTCAGAAATTCCTGGCGCGCGGCCTTCCGCCCGGCGAGATCCGAAGCGAGGGTCGCGTCATCGACGCTGAGCCCCATCTCGAGGCGACGGCGCAGCGACGGGTTGGCGGAAAGGGCGTCGAGTGAGGGGGCGAAATGGCGGGCCGCCTCCCCTTGCAGAACGCGCAGCGCCGCATCTCCGGCCCGTTTGATTTCGGGTTTCGCGTCGCGGTCTTGTAGCGAAAACCCAAGCCCGGAGAGATGTGCGATCCCGGCCTCGCAAGCAGATCTGACGGAGGGCTCGGCGAGCGCCATGATATCCACCGCAATCGCGATGCCCGGCTTCGCGCGCTCCGCTTCGATTTCGCCGGAAGGGGGCGCAAGATGCGTCGCGTCCATCGTCAGCAGAATATCGCGGGCGCTGCGGGCGATCAGGCCGATCGTATCGAGACTCGGCGCAAGGGTCGCCGCGCCGTTGCGCGGTATCGTATCGGGGCTCGGTTTCCACGCCGTCACGCCGCAGCAATGGGCCGGAATGCGCAACGACCCGCCGGTGTCCGATCCCAGAGCGATGAAAGCAGCCCCGCAGGCCACGGCGGCGGCCGAGCCCGACGACGACCCGCCGGGCGCCATCTCGGGGTTCCATGGATTGAGCGCGGTGCCCGCTCCCGAGGGCTCATAGGCGATCGACGTCAACCGGGTGAGCCCGATGCGATGCCCGCCCGCCCGATCGAGACGGCGAAGAATTTCCGCCGGATGCCGCGGGGGCGCGGACAAGGCCTTGTCCAGACCGAACAGAGGTGCCCGGCCCGGCAGATCGAACATGTCCTTGGCTGCGTAGGGCATTCCCTCCAGGATACCGTCCGAATTCGCGCTCTCGCCGCCTTCACGCTCGACAAACAGGTTGAATGCCTGGTCGAGATCGGCCGCGATCGCTTGGCGATGGGCGATTTGCCGCGCACGACCTTCCTTTTGAAGGCCTGTCCAGTCCGGGAGAGAGGAGTGTGACAAGCGTCAATGTCCCAATTTCGTCTGCATCACGTCCGAATGACTTTCTCAGCCTATGGGTAAAAAATGCTTCCGGGAATTAGAATTCCGTGGTGTCAGATTTCGAATATGGAGAATTCGCGTCTGGCATGGGGAGAACCAGCAATCCGGGAAACCGGGCTTCACGCCTCAGGCGCGGGCTGCACCTGTTCGCGCAGGAATGAAACTAGCCGATCGGCCGACGCGCTGAGATTGTCAGGCGATTGCACGCAGATGACGAATTTTCGCTCGGCCCACGGCTCGTCGAGAGCGACCAGCGTCAGACCCAAGGCCGCTGCCAGCGGACCAACGGCGCGGCGTGGAAGGATCCCGATCCCAAGGCCTTGGCCGATCATTTGGCACATGACCTCGAAACTTCGGACCTGCACCCGGATTCTTGGCCCTGGCTGATAGGCGCGCGACTTTTCCGCTAGCAACCGATGCACGGCGGTTCCCGGCTCGAGCGCGATGTGATCATCGTCGAAAAGCTCGCTGAATCGCAGGCGCTCCGCCCCAGCGAGGCGATGGTTTTTCGGAAGCGCCACGGCAAGCGAGTCGCTGGCATAGGCAAAGCTTGACAATCCGCCCATCTCGCTGCCGGCCACAACCACTCCGATATCGGCTTGGCGGCGATGCAGGGCTTCGAGAGTGTCGGCGCTTGGCCGCTCTTCCAGATCGAGCTTGATGCGCGGATATTCGCGTCCGAATTGGGACAGATGAGCGGCAAGACACTCCACCAGGACCGAACTCGAGGCATAGACCCGGATATGGCCACTGGCTCCCGATCGATGATCATCCAGCGCGGCGTCGAGTTGCCGGCCAAGATGCATGACGTCGCGCGCATAACGCAGCATGAGCAGGCCGGCTGTGGTCGGCTCAACGCCATGCGGTTTGCGAATTAGCAGCGGCAGCCCGGCCTCGCTTTCGAGGAGAGCGACGCGTCGGCTCACCGCCGAGGTGGCGACGTTCATTTGCTCGGCGGCGCGGGTGATGCTGTGCGCCTCGCAGATCCGGATGAAAAGCGCGAGGGAGAAAAGATCGTGACGCCATGTTTCCATCAGCGATGAAGGCTCGCGCGCCGCCATCCTGTCAACGGATCATGGGCCCCGCCGACCGCGAGCGCGAAGGCGGGTCGCAACGCGCCCCGATAGCCCACGCGGTCATCGGCGGCCTGATTTCCTCGACCCTGCTGACGCTCGTCGTGGTGCCAGTGATCCTGACCTATCTCGATCAGCTGGGCCGTTTCGTCTCGCGGTTTACCCCGGATGCGCCGGATGCGCACCACGTCGCAGCCCAAGACGACAAGCCTGCGGGGCAGCCGGCCGAATAGGACGCAAGTGTCGACAGGAAGATCCCTGGCGACGGCTCGAGCCAAGCAACCATCAAGCAGTGACCACATGAGCAAGATATCTCACGGGCTGGCACGGCGGCATGGACGTCAGTGAGGTCCAACGACTCTTTCATGCGATGGCGACCGATTCAGGGATTTCGTCGGTTGCCCTGGTTTTGCCTTGCCTCGTTCTACATGTCTGGAGGCCGGCGGGGACGCAATGCGACGAGGTTACGATGCGGATCAGGGTTGCCAGCTATAACATCCGCAAGGCGATCGGTCGCGATGCACGACGGGACCCGGAACGTATCCTCGATCTGGTCGCGTCGTTGGACGCTGACATCGTCGCGTTGCAGGAAGCCGATTATCGTTTCAACCAGCGACGGGCGATTTTCGACGCGGCCAAGATTCACGAACGCACCGGCCTTCGGCTCGCCGCGCTTGACCACGATGAGCCAGGCCTCGGCTGGCATGGCAATGTCGTGCTGGTTGGCGACCGCATCGACGTGCGGCAGACACGTTGTCTCGAGCTGCCCGGCCTGGAGCCGAGAGGAGCGGTCCTTGCTGATTTGACCGCCGGAGAGTTTCCCCTGCGGATGATTGCCACACATTTGGGCCTGCTCGCCCGATACCGCTATCGGCAGTCGCGGGCGCTGCTCGCCGCAGTTGAACTGGACGCGAAACGCGCGGCGATTATCGTGGGTGACTTCAATGGGTGGGGGCGCACTCCCAACAGCCTGAGCCTGTTCGAGAAAGAGATGTCGTTGACTCCCACCGGGCCCAGCTATCCGTCCCGGCGGCCCTTGACCCCGCTCGACCGCATCTACCACAATGATCGTCTCGCTCTCACCGATTGCGCCGTCATCGCCGACCGGCTCGCCCGGATCGCTTCCGACCACCTGCCTATTTGGGCGGAGTTCGAGATCAGCGGTGACCGGAACCCTCTCTCCACAGGTCAGACGGCTCTCGGGCCCGAGATGTCTGGGATCGGGGACGAAGCGACATGACGCAATGGCTTCTGGCGATCCTCGGCGTCCTGTTCGGACTCGGCGGTCTCGTCCTGCTGGGCGAACGGCGCTATCGCCACATTCGGCGCGACATCCTGAATCGCGAAGGGGCATGCGCCGTCCCTGCACGCCCGTCAGCGCTGCGGGACCTGGTCAAGACGCTCACTCCAGACAACGCGCGCGACACGGGTCACAGCGGACACGACCTTCTCCCGGACGGACCCAAGGCCCTCGCCGCGCGGCTTGCGCTCATTGAAGCTGCGGCCGACACGATCGATCTTCAATACTACACCTGGCACAGCGACCTGGCCGGACATCTGATGGCGCGTCACGTGATCGAAGCCGCCGGGCGCGGCGTTCGCGTGCGCGTCCTGCTCGACGACCTCCATGCAAGCGGCACACGCACCCTGGTCAAGACGCTGGCAGCGCATCCGCAGGTGACAGTGCGCATCTACAACGCCTCACTGACACGTCGCGCCTACTTCCTGCACTGGTTCTTTGCCTTCGCACGTCTCAACAGGCGCATGCATAACAAGGCTCTTGTCGTCGACGACGTCGTCGCGATCACGGGCGGACGCAACATCGGCAATGCGTATTTCGGTTTGGCGGAGACCATGAACTTCCGCGACTGCGACGTGCTGATAGCCGGTCCGTCCGCAGCCGCCATGGGGGCGTCGGTACAACAATACTGGGACAGCGAACTGGCCATGCCGTCCTCTGCATTCGGTGTGGAGGAACGGGCCGGATCGGCCGTGATCGAACGGCACCTGAAGATGCTTGACGAGGCGATCGGCGCCGAACGCCTGGGAAACGCCGGAGAGACGGATCCTGGCGCCGTCGCCCGGGTCGCCGATCTTCCCTCGGTCCGGGCGTTGCTGGCCGATCTCGTCTGGTGCCCGTCAAGCATTGTGGACGACCATCCGGGAATTACCGGCCCCGACCATCGCAAGGTCGCAAGGCGTATCGCCGATCTGACTGCCGCGGCCGAACAAACGCTCGACATCGAATCCGGCTACCTTATTCCGGGTCGAAATGGCGTGCGCCGTTTCGCGGCGCTCGTGGATCGCGGCGTCAAGGTGCGAGTCACGACCAATTCCTTCGCCACCAACGACGTCCTCGCCGCACAGGCAGGCTACGCCAAATACAGACCTGCCTTGCTCGATGCCGGTGTCGCGATCCACGAACTCAAGCTCAACGCACCGGTGCGCCGGGTAGCCTCGCTGCTGCACGGCTCCATCACCGGCAGTCACAGACATGATGACGTCGCAGCCAGTTTGCACTCCAAGGTCATGGTGATTGACGATCGTCTCTCCGTGATCGGTTCGTTCAACCTCGACCCGCGCTCCGCGTTAGACAATAGCGAAGTCGTTCTATTGATACACGGGTCGGGTTTCGCCGAACGCACCGCCGCATTTCTGGAGGACGGACGATCACCGAGCGTTGCCTACCGTGTCACGCGCGAAGGACGGCGGCTCTTCTGGCACGATGGCCGCACAAATCGCAGCCAAGAACCCGGGATCACACGTCCGGCGGCCGTCCTGGCTGCCGTGATACGATACATGCCGATCGAGCGACTGCTGTAACCACGCCCAAGACTCATCTTCAATTGTCATTTTGAGCTTGAACCGATCCGATGATGTTCTCGGCGAACGGCAGTTCCTTGAGGCCTCTGCGCTCTTCGCGCAAGCCCGGGCCGAGGCATTTGAGGCAGCCGTTTAAGACGCATGTCGGAGGGCGCTATGCAGAAAAGCTCGCGTCGGCGTGTGGGTATGAGCTGGAGGCAGAAGCTCCAACGCCCGGAGGTCATCAGTGGTTGAGGATCTTCGACAGGAACTCCTGCGCCCGCTCACTTTCGGGATTGCCGAAGAACTCTTCGGTGGGTCGGTCCTCGACGATCCTACCCTCATCCATGAAGACCACCCGATCCGCGACCTTGCGGGCAAAGCCCATCTCGTGCGTGACGACGATCATCGTCATGCCGTCGCGCGCAAGTTCGACCATCACATCAAGCACTTCGTTGATCATCTCTGGATCGAGCGCCGAGGTCGGCTCGTCGAACAGCATGGCGATCGGGTCCATCGCGAGCGCCCGCGAGATCGCGACCCTCTGCTGCTGACCGCCGGACAGTGCGCCGGGATGTTTGTCGATGTGTTCGGCCAGCCCCACTCTTTCGAGCAGACTTTCCGCCTTGGCCACGGCCTCGGCCCGGCTGCGTCCCAGCACCTTCTCCTGTGCGAGACAGAGGTTTTCCCGTACGGTCATGTGCGGGTACAGCTCGAAATGTTGGAACACCATCCCGATTCGCGCGCGCAGTTGGGTCAGGTTGGTCCTGCGTTCGGTGACCTCGATACCGTCCACCGTGATCGAGCCCTTCTGTACCGGCTCGAGGCCGTTGACGCATTTGATCAACGTCGACTTGCCCGAACCCGAGGGACCGCAGACCACCACCACCTCGCCCCGAGCCACCTGGGTGGTGCAGTCGGCAAGCACTTGGAAGTCACCGTACCACTTGGAGACGTTTTGAAGGTCGATCATGCGGGCTTTGCCTTTTGTAGCCGGCGGACGAAGAGCGATCCGGCGAGACAGATGGCGAAATAGACCAGGGCAGCGAAAATATACATTTCCGCCAGCCGGCCCTCGGTCCGCGCGATGATCGACGAGACCGTCATGAAATCACGCAAGGAGACGACAAAGACGAGGCTGGTATCCTGGAACAGGATGATGCCTTGCGTCACCAGGATGGGGATCATGTTCCGAAATGCCTGCGGCAGCACGACGTAGCGCTGGATCTGCCAATAGGACAAACCGGTCGCCTGACCGGCCTGGACCTGCCCCTTGCGGATCGACTGGATGCCGGCGCGGATGATCTCGGAATAGTACGCCGCTTCGAACATAACGAAGGCGATCAGCGCCGATTGGAAGCCACCGACCGGACGCCCCAAGGCCAGCGGTACCAGGAAATAGAACCAGAAGATCACGAGGATGAGCGGGACGGACCGGATCAGGTTCACGTAGCCCGCCGCGAAAAGCGCCAGCGGCAGTATGCCGGATAGTCGCATCAGCGCCAGAACCGTTCCCAGGACGATGCCGCCAATGATCGCGAGACCGGTCAGCAGCAGCGAAAGCTGCAGCCCCTGCCAAAGGAACGGCAGGTTGTCCGTGATGACGCTGATGTCGAAATCGCCCATCGCTCACGCCCCCCCGACATAGCCGGGAATGCGCGTATGCTTCTCGATGGCCTGCGCGGCAACCGTGGCCAGAAGCGCGATGCAGACGTAGATGACCGTCGCGGCGGTGAAGGCTTCAAACCCCTGGAACGTGTACTCGGCAATCTGCTGGCTTTGCGCGGTGAGCTCCAGAAGCCCGATCGTCAGCGCAAGCGACGAATTCTTGAAAATCGTCAGAAATTCCGACGTAAGGGGCGGCACGATCAGCCTGAAGGCGATGGGTAGAAGGACATAACGATAGGTCTGCGCGACGGAAAGACCGTTGGCGTAAGCCGCGCTGGTCAGCCCGCTACCGACCGACTGGACGCCGGCGCGTACCTGCTCGGCCACGCGGCTCGCGGTATAAAGGCCGAGCGCGACGACCGCCGTCACGTATTCCGGGTTCGGCATATCCCGTTTCATCCAGCGGCCGACATCTTCGGGCACGATCTCGGGCACGACGAAGTACCACAGGAACATCTGCACGAGCAGCGGTATGTTGCGGAAAAGTTCCACGTAGACCGTGCAGATCAGCGCAATCGGGCGGGAGGGCAGCGTCCGCCCGACGCCCACGGTGACGCCCACGACGAGCGCGATGGCCCAAGCCGCGAGCGCCACAGCGAATGTCCATTGGACGCCCGAAATGAGCCATTCCAGATAGGGTTCCTCGAACAGGACGCCCCAATTCCAGTTGTAGTTCATCTTCGGGTCGTCCCGCTGGTAATAGACACGGTGGCGCCGCTACTGCTGCTTACTCAGGCAGCGCCTGTATCTGGAACGCCGCCTTCAACAGGTCGGTCTGCTCCACGCCCATCGGCCCGAACCACTTTTCGTAGATGGCATCGATTTCGCCGGACCGGAACAACTCGGCGAGGGCTTTCTTGCCGGCGAGTTCGAAGGCGCTGTCGTTGCGCGGCACCATAATCGCGTATGGATCGAAGGAGAGGAAGTCGCCGACCACCGCGAAATCATCGGGGTTCTTCGCCTTCGAGATGAGCCCGAAAAGCAGGATGTGGTCGGTCGAATAAGCGTCCACCCGGTCGGTTTCCAGCGCCAGCATCCCCTCGGCGTGGTCGCGCACGGGAAGAATCTTGACATCGAGCCCTTTCTCCTCCACCGCGGCCTTGACGGCGCGTTCGTTCGTCGTGCCTTGGGCGAGCGCAATGGCCTTGCCATCCAGGTCATCAACCGACTGGATGCCTGAATCCCTGCGCGTCAGAATTTTGGTCCCGGTGATGAAGGTGGTCGGCAGATACTCCACCTGCTCCTGACGGGTGAGGTTGTTCGTGGTCGAGCCGCATTCGAGGTCGATGGTGCCATTGGCCATGAGCGCGATGCGGGTTTTCGGATTAACCGGGACATAGCGGACCTCGATGTCCTTGCCGACGGTCTCCTCGACGGCCTCGACGACCTTCATGCACAGATCGATGGAGTACCCCACCGGCTGCTGGTTCTCGTCCAGATAGGCGAACGGCACAGAGCTCTCCCGGTGCCCGATCACGATCTCGCCCGCCTCGGCGATCTTGGCGAGCTTTCCGGTCAGTTCCTGCGCCGCTGCGGGCAGGGCCGTGCCTGCGGCGAGCACCGCAGCGAGAACGACGGAGGTATATCTCATAGTGAACTTCCTTGCTGTTCAGGATTGAGGATCGTCGAGGTCGAATGTCTCCGGGTAGCCGAACAGGGCGGCACTGCCCCCGGTGTGCAGGAAGACGACGTTGCGCGCGCCATCGAATCGCCCCTTGCCGACGAGGTCGATGAGCCCGTCGAGCCCCTTGCCGGAATAGACCGGATCGAAGAGCAGGCCCTCAAGCCGAGCGAGGAGTTTGACCGCCTCGCGCATCCCGTCCGTGGGTAGACCGTATCCGGGTCCCACATAGTCGCAGTTTGCGCGCACGCGCTCACGCTCGATCGCGAAGCCCGCGCCGAGGTGTTCCATGGTCCGGCAGGCAAGGTCGTAGACCATGCCTTCCTGCTTTTCCCGCGGCGCGCGCACGCCGATGCCCAGGAGATCGACGTCCGATTCCAAGGCCGCGAGGCCGGCGACAAGTCCCGCCTGCGTGCCCGAACTCCCGGTTGCGTGGACGATCGCGTCGATCGCGAATCCGATCTGATCCGCTTGGCGCATCAATTCTTCGGCGGCGGCCACATAACCCAACGCGCCCACGGGGTTCGATCCGCCGCCGGGAATGACGTAGGGCCTGCGCCCCTCAGCCCTGAGCTCGTCCGCCAGCGCCTCCATTGCCGCCGCCATATCGGCGCCCCCAGGACGCATTGCCACGCTGGCTCCGTGGAGCCGATCAAGCAGGACGTTGCCGTTCGTATTGTACTGACGGTCGTTCGAGCCGGTCCGATCCTCAAGCAGGATGTGGCACGCAAGGCCGAGCTTTGCCGCCGCGGCTGCGGTCTGACGCGCATGATTCGACTGCGTGGCCCCCTGCGTGATGACGCAGTCCGCCTGTTTCTCCAGCGCGTCGGCCATGAGGAACTCAAGCTTGCGCGTCTTGTTGCCACCCGTGGAGAGGCCGGTACAGTCGTCTCGCTTCACCCAAATACGTGGCCCCCCTAAATGTTCGCTCAGGCGGTCCATCGGCTCCAGCGGCGTCGGCAGATGTCCAAGAGCAAGCCTCGGAAAGGTCTGCAACGTCCGGGCCAACACATCGCAGCGCCGCCTCATCGTGCCGTGGGCCGCGCTCGGTGTCTCGCTCGCCATCATGGGAAGTCGCCCCTCGGGATTATTCGATCTCCGCGAATCGATAGCCGCGAGTGCACCGGATTGATAATGCCGATATTCTTGCCTACTCATACCGGACGTATGGGTGGGGCCGCATGGATCTGAAGCTTCTCGAAGACGCGCTGGCCTTGCTCGAGGAAAAAACCCTCAGTCGTGCTGCCGCGCGGCGTAATGTCACTCAGCCGGCCTTTTCCCGCCGTATCCGGGCATTGGAGGATTGGGCCGGCGTCCCTCTTCTCGAACGCAGGGCAAACAGCGTCGTTCTCCGTGCCAGCCTGACGGAGAACGAAGCAGAGATCCGCACGCTTCTCAAACGATTGTCGCGTCTGCGCGGCCAAATCATCGCACAGGGCGGGCGGCCGCAAACTGTGGTCCTCGCAACCCAACATGCGCTCGCGACGGATGTGTTTGCCTCGCTGCTCGATCGCTTCCAGGACAGCAGTCCCGACCTCGCCTTGCGCCTGCGGACGATGAACCGCGAGGATTGCATCTCGCTTTTCCTGCACGGTGAAGCCGATCTCCTCCTGTGCTACGAAGCGCGGGATTTTCCGCCCCTGCCCTTCGACGCATCGATCGAACGCCGGATTTGGATGCGCGATACGCTGATCCCGGTCGTCGGCGGTTCGCTACGTTATCGGATCGACGGGGATGGTGGCACGGGGAAGGCACTGCCACTCGTCGGCTATCCGCAAAGTAGCCACTTCGGTCGTCTGATAGAACGGACCGGTCTCAACGAACCCTTTGTCCAGGAAGGGGGTTGGGTACGGGTCGAGTCGGCTTTTACGTTGGGCGTTCTCGAGCTCATCCGCAGCGGTGTCGGACTGGGGTGGATTCCGCAATCGATGTGCCGGCGGGATCTGGCCGCCGGAAACCTGGTGAGCCTTGCCGGGCGCCACGGCTCGATCCCCCTCGACATTTCGCTGTTCGCGCCTAACGACAACCAGCCCGCCCTCGACCTTGTCGACGACATCTAGAATAACCCCGCGGCGGCTCTTGATCAGAGACGCCAACGTGGCGCGGTCGTGGCCCTCTTCAAACCCCTGTCGATACACGCTTTTCCCACCTGATCCCGGCCAATCCCGGATAATCCCGCCAATGTGTATGTGATCTTGCGCGTTACATCTGGACCAGGTTTCTGTACCAGGGTCTACGGCTACCGATGGCGATGGCGATGGCTGAAATACTCTATCCGCGTCAATGATTTATGCGGATTGTGGCGGAGAGGGGGGACTCTGCGACCAGAAGATTGAAACGCCTACATAGCGGGGGTTTCCGCTAAGCGCCAATTCGACCTGTGTACCACCGGTGTGGCCCACAGATCCAGCTGCAAGAACTTATAGAAGCAAAGTTTCTGATCCCAGTTGGGATCGCTACTGCGAAATCCACCCGCACTCAGGCTTGAAGTCCGATCCCCTCGAGAGTTCATCCGCCTCATACCAGCTCTCGGATTTTATGACTCGTAGGGGATTCTCGGCGCGGAACTGATGTGATTCATTGGGGCGAACAGGAGGATGTCCGCCATGGCCACGCCGGTTCCGCTTCGCTCTGACTTCGATACGAACACACTTCGTCAGGCTGCTCGGCGTTCTCGGGACGCATCTCAGACCCGCCGGCTTTTGGCACTGGCGACGATCTACGAGGGCGGCACGCGTAGCGATGCGGCCAAGGTCGGAGACGTGACGCGCCAGATCGTGCGGGACTGGGTCGTGCGTTTCAACGCCGAGGGCCTGGACGGTCTCCTGGACCGCAAGTCGCCCGGCGCGCCCTCGGCGGCTAGGGCCGGACGAGCGGCAGGCTCTGGCGGGCAAGCTTGAGGCGGGCCCGATCCCGGCCGTCGACGGGGTGGTGCGCTGGCGGCTCGTAGATCTGGCGCAATGGGTGTTCGAGGAGTTCCGCATCCCCATAAGCGTGCAAACGCTGAGCCGCGAACTGCGGGCCATGGGCTACCGCAAACTCTCTGCCCGCCCACCCGAACGCGCCGGAAGGGCTGGCCAACGCCTTGCAACAGATCATGGGCGAATTGGAGGTGCACATGAAGAAGGAAGAATTGATCCTGTTTCCAGCCATGCGTAGGCAGGCCACGGGGCAATTGGATGCGCCGATCACCGAAATGCGCCACGATCACGATGCTCACGGCGCCTTTCTGAAGCGGGTGGCGCGGATAACCGACGACTATACCTTGCCGGGCGGTGCCTGCCGGTCGTGGCAGGCGCTTTACGCCGGAGCGGAGCAGTTCAAGGATGATCTGATGGAACATATCCACCTTGAGAACAACGTGCTGTTCCCGCGATTCGAGGCGAGCGCATGACATCGTAGCTCGCCTTGTGTCGTCCTCCGACTGACAGCAACCACGGCAATTTCCACATCCGAGCGGCGAGCCGCGGCCGAACCATCCTCATGGAAGCTGGTGGGCCGTAAACGGAACCGTGTCGACACGGGATCCGGACGGAAAACACGCCTGCAATACTCTCATCAGCTCCATAAGGAGTTCGAAACGTTGACCGTCCATTCCCGAAAGACCGTGCATGAACGCGATTGATGAAAAGCTGCAACCGATCCTGAGCACGGTCCTGCACCGCAACGCCGGTGAACAGGAGTTCCATCGGGCCGTCTACGAAGTGTTGGACAGTCTCGGCCCCGTCATCTCGAAACATCCCGAATATGCTGACGAGGCGCGGATCGAACGGATTTGTGAACCCGAGCGCCAGATCATCTTCCGAGTGCCGTGGATCGACGACCGAGGCGAGGTGCAGATCAATCGCGGGTTCCGGGTGCAGTTCACGGTCGCGATACCCATTACGATAGGTCCGCCGGCCATCGGACCGCTCGTGCCGTCCGGCGCCGATCTGGCCCTCGACATCGTGTACCATCAAAAAGCTGGAGGACGGCTTCGCTCACGGCGCGCAGAAAATCTCCCTCGTCATTCTTCCGAAGAAGCTCGATCAGCGGCATGGTCGTCGCGGTCATCGGGGTCTCCGTGTCGGCCAGGTTGACGTCCGCAACTCCACCGTATCCAACCACATCGAGGGCCACCTCCTTAGTCTAACACCCAATCTGGGCGAGGAATTTCCACCACTTCCGGACGCTACCGGCAGCCTCGCGAGCACGTCGTTCCACCTTGGTTCGCAGGGATTATTGTCCCAGTGAAAGGGAAGACATCACGGACGCCCTCGGGCACGCGCTGGACATACCGCCAAACGCCATTGCGTTTGGTGAGATGCTGCAAGATCGCCACTTCAACCGCCATGTTGCACATGATGTTATGCAGGTGACCCGACAAGCAAGCCGGTTTGGCGGGTGGTAAGTGATTGTTTTTCGGGAAGACCAGAACTCGGCAGGAGCCGAATGGTACGCCCAAAGGGAGGGAACCCGATGAGAGTACTGGTGCTGCAGCATGAGCGCATGGAACATCCCGGTGCCTTTCGCGCCTTTCTGGAAGAGGACGGGCACCAATGGCGCGCCATCCAGCTTCAGGAAGGGGACGATCCGCCGCCGTTCGACGAATTCGACGCGCTCTGGGTCATGGGCGGCGTGATGAATGTCTGGGAAGAGGACACTCACCCTTGGCTCCGCGCGGAAAAGGCCCTGATACGCGAGGCGGTCGAAGGCCACGGCATGCCGTTCCTGGGCATCTGTCTCGGCCATCAACTCCTGGCGGAAGCGCTTGGCGGCGCCTGTGGCCCCGCCGAGACGGCGGAAGTCGGCATCGGCGAAGTGCAGTTGACTGAAGGCGGCGCCACGGGGATTTTCTTCGATGGCGTTCCCGAACGGTTCCAGGCTCTTCAGTGGCATGGTGCCGAGGTGAAGCAAATTCCCCCCGGCGCCAAATGCCTCGCCACTTCGCCGGCCTGCGCGGTGCAGGCCATGCAGTGGGGGCCGCGGGCTTATTCCCTCCAGTTTCATGCGGAAGCGGAGCCGGAAACGGCTCGAAACTGGTCCGCGGTGCCAGCCTATGAAAGCCAACTCGAGGCGGCGCTCGGGCCGGGCGGCGCCGCCCGGCTGATAGCGGACTGCGATGCGGAAATGGCGGCGTTCAATCAGATCGCCGAGCGGCTCTACATCAACTGGCTGCAAACCGCGGCGAACGCCTAAGTCGCGGCGGCACGGGTGAGCGAGAGCCGCGCTGTTTCGAGATGTTGCTTCATTAAGGTCGCCGCCCGCTCCGGCTCGCGCGAACGAATTGCATCGACGATCTGGCGGTGCTGAACGTTGTATTGCGCGATCGTGCTTTCATCGAGTGTGAGTTGACGCATCTGCAGCCACTGCTCCTGATTTCGCACGGAGTTGATCTGACCGACGATCCAGATCAACAGGGAATTGCCCGTAATATGCGCCAGGCGGACATGAAAATCCCGGTCCGCGGCCGAGAAGGCGACGGGGTCGGAGACGCGGGCTTCCATCTTGGAGAGAAGCTCTTCCATCTCTTCCAGATCCTGCATTCGGGCATGCAGGACCGCGAGGCGGCAGATATGCGGCTCCAGCGCGAAACGCGCATCGATCAATTCGAGCGGCCGCGCGTTCTCGACCACCGGATTGGCTTCCTCCTTCGCCTCGAATGCCACATATGTTCCGCTTCCGGGGCGTACCTCGACCAGCCCCTCCTCTGCCAGACGATTGAGGGCTTCGCGCACCGTTCCGCGGGCGACCCCGAAGGTTTCGGCCATTGTCCGCTCAGGCGGCAACCGATCCTTCGGCGCGCGGCTTCCGTTCTGAATCTCGCGCCGCAGCAAGGCGGCGACTTCGGCTGAGCCAATTTGATTTGCCATGATCAGGACGACTCCAAATCTTCTTTTTGTGGTCCAAATTTATGCCAAAATCTGGATATTGGCAAATTATTTTAACAATCGGATCAAAATGGGTTGCCTTTCGGATCAAACTCACTGAAACTCCGACGTCAGTTAAGTAGCGCTCAATCACTTGATGCCGACTGGAGCTGGATCGTGGCATTTCCCGAATATGCGGAATTCGTCGTTGTTGGCGCCGGCATTCACGGCTTGGCCACCGCCTGGCGGCTGGCCGAGCGCCTGACCGAAAGGAACGAAACGGTCGAAGGCCGCATCATCGTTCTGGACAAGTCAGGGATCGCGGCGGGCGCTTCGGGCATTGCCTGCGGCGTGGTGCGAAACAATTACTTCCAGCCTGCCATGCGCAATCTGATGGCCCATTCGGTGGGCGTCTGGGAAAGCGATCCGGAGGCATTCAGCTACCATCCCGTCGGTTACATGCAGATTTCCTGTGAGGCGATGCGCGACGATGTGGCGCAGATTTTCGCGGAGCAGCAGGCGATCGGCTATGAGAGCGTCTTCATCGAAGGTGCCAACGCCGCCACGAGCTACATGCGCGGCCTGTTCGACGACTGGCAGGCCCAGGCGATCACCTCCGTCCTGCATGAAAAGCGCGGCGGCTACGCCAACAACACGACATCGATCTACGGCCTGGCAAAGAAGGCCGAGGATCTGGGCGTCCGGATTATCACCGGCGTCGAGGTCAAGGGCTTCGTCAGCGACAATGGTTCGAAGGCGGTCCGTGCGGTGGAAACGGACAAGGGTCTCATCCGCTGCGACCGCGTCATCATCGGGGCGGGCCCCTGGGTGCGAAACTTCTGGGACATGCTTGGTCTGCCGAAGCAGATAACCGTCAAGGATCTGAAGGGGAACGTCCGCGAAGGCATCGACATGTGGCGGTTCTGGCAACTCGAGGAAGGGCTGCTTCGGGTCGACCCGGGGATGCTGTTGACCGATGACGGCAAGATGCCGCCAGTGATCCATGTCGACACGGACGCACCGCTGATCTCGGACGTGGACGGCTCCACGATCACCGACAAGATGTGGGGCATCTACTACAAGCCGGACTGGCATTTCGGCGGCGTGCAGGGCGGCGCGGCGCCCTACAAGGTGGATACTCCCGTCGACGAGGTACAGATCGACCCCTATGGGCCGGACAGTCCCGAATTCGTCTCCGGACCGGCGTTCGCGCATATGTGGGTCTCCGCCCTCGCCCATTGCCACAAACGCTTCGAAGGCATGATGCCCAAATATCATCGGGAGCCATCCGGCGGGATCGGATGCTTCACCCCGGACTCCTTTCCGGTCTTCGACCACTTCAACGAAAACGCGACCGTCATCGCGGACAGCAACCACGGCTACAAGATGCTCGGTGTTGGACGACTGATCGCCGACGAGGTGATGGGCGAGGAGCAGGAACTGCTGAAGCCGTTCCGCTTCGACCGCTTCGAAAAAGGCGAGCTGCACCCCACTTCTCACAGCCCCTTCCCCTGGAGTTGATCGGGACGCGAACAGAAGCACACAAAGGCGGGCCTCTTTGAACGTTCCGCTGAAAACAGGGAGCGCGAACGTGAACAAAATGGACGCAAAGTTCGGCAAGACGGACATGGAGCGCATCGTCGAGGCCGATGGTCGCGACGCGCTCGTCAAGGAAGTCCGCAAGAAGATCGACGATCTGGGAATTGAGTATCTCTATCTTCAGTTCGTCTCGATTACCGGGCGGATTTGCGGCAAGGGTATCCCGGCGGACCACTGGGAAAGCATATCGGGGAAGGGCTTTCAGCTCGTCTACGGCGCCACCGTCAATCTCTTCCTCAACCGGCACGGCGAATATATGGGCTACGGCCCCGAAGCGGCCGAGCTTGTCGGTATTCCAGAGCCCGAAACATTTTGCCAACTGCCGTGGGACAAACGGGTAGCGCGCGTATGGTGCACGCTGTTCCGCAACCGCGAGGAACGGGAAAACCCCGGCGCGTTCCTCACCTCGGATTGCCGCGGCAATCTTCGCCGAATCCATCAGGAATTCGAGAACAAGCACGGGTTGCACCTGCGCGCTGGAACCGAACCGGAGATGATGTGGCTGAAGAAGGACGAGAACGGCAAGCCCGCCGGCGGCTTCTCCAACCCCTATTGCTATCACATCGACCAGTTCGAAAGCCTGCGTCCGGTCTATATGAAGGTGATCGAATACAGCCGTGCGATGGGCCTCGACATCATCCAGGGCGACCATGAGGATGCGCCGGGTCAACTGGAGCTGAACTTCGCCTTCGACGACTGCCTCAGGAACGCCGACCGGCTGACCACCTATCGGCAGATCTGCGCCCAGGTCGCGCGCGAATTCAACCTGATCGCCTGCTTCATGGCCAAGCCGTTCATGGGCGTCTCGGCCAATGGCTGCCACCACAACATTTCGCTCTGGCGCGGCGGCGAGGACGAGCATCCAAAGCTCGGACAGAAAAAACGGGCCGCGATGGATGCGGTTTTCGCCTACCAGAAGGGCGGGGACAACACGTTCATGCCGGAGGGCGACGACCCGCAGATGCCGGGCGTGGTCGGCCAGCACGCGGTTGGCGGCATCGTCAAGCATCTCGACGCGCTGACCGCGATCGGTTGCTCGACCGTCAATTCCTACCGGCGCCTGTGGGACACCGGTTTCTGGGCCCCGATCTTCAAGGACTGGGGATACCAGAACCGCACCACCGGCCTGCGCATCTCGGCGCCAGGACGTTTCGAATTCCGCTCGGTCGACTCGATGGTCAATCCCTACCTGATGGCCGCCGGGATCCTGATGGCAGTGGACGACGGGCTGACCAACAAGATCGACTGCGGCAAGCCGGAAGAGCGCAACATCTACGCCGCGATGGAGGCGGGCAAGCAGGTTCAGAAACTGCCGATGTCGCTTGGCGACGCGCTCGCGGCGCTGGCCGAGGACGACGTGATCAAGTCGGCCATGCCCGGCGAGATGTACCGCCTCTACGACGAATACAAGCGGGACGAGTGGGAACGCTTCATGCACACCACCACGGACTGGGACGCTGACACCTATCTCGATTATCTGCCGTGAGACGGGCGGCGAGACAAGTCGGCATGGGGCTGCGAACGCCTCGAAATATTTGCGGGAGGAACAGTTAGCATGTGCGGAATTGCTGGCCTCATTTATCGAGGCAAGAACTCCAATGTTGGCGCCGAGATGACCTCGATGCTGCAGGCCCTGAAGCATCGGGGGCCGGATTCAACCGGTTTTGCCGTCTATGGCGAGCCCAATCCGGGCGACTACATCCTGCGCTTCAAGCTCGCCGAAAAAGAAGAGATCGACGCCGTCGGTTATCGTATTGGCGCCAAACTCGCGGAGCGGCTGGAGGAAATCGAGAGCCGGCTTGCCGAGCACGACGTGGAGGTGAAGGATCGCAAGAAGGCGACCGAGTACGCCTATCGTTTCGTCATCAGTCATGACGGCGATACCGAAGAGCTCGCCCGCTACATCGAGGATGTCGAGGGCGTGGAAATTCTCAGCCTCGGCAATTCGCTGGAGCTGATCAAGGATTTGGGCGACGCCACCGACGTTTCCAACCAGTACCAGCTCGGCGGGTTCACCGGCACGCACGGCATCGGCCATACGCGGATGGCCACGGAGTCGGACGTCGATATCCGCTCGGCCCATCCCTACTGGGCCTTCCCCTACAACGACGTTGCCGTCGTCCATAACGGCCAGATCACCAACTACTGGATCATGCGCCGCCAGATGGAACGCAAAGGCCACCGCTTCACCTCCGACTGCGACAGCGAATTGCTGGCGGTCTACACCGCCCACAACCTGGCGAACGGCGTCGAACTCGAGGAAAGCCTCCGCCGGTCGATCGGAGAGATCGACGGTGTCTTCACCTACCTGGTGGCGACAAAAAACCAGCTGGGCATGGCCAAGGACACGATGGCTGCCAAGCCGCTCGTTCTCTACGAGAGCGACGATCTGATCGCCATGGCGTCGGAGGAGGTCGCCATACGCGCGATCCTTCCCCAGGAAATCGACACCTACGACCCCTACGATGAGGAGGTACGGGTATGGCAAGCATGATGGATGCCGAACTCAAGGAAATGACCCAAGAGGAGCGGGCAACCGCGCTCGGGATGACGACCGAGCAGCTCAACGGTCGCACCATGCTGATCGAGTTCAACGAGGACGAGGCCGAGCGCTTCACCTACCCGTGGGCTCCTGACGTGGATTTCAACAAGCGGACCGAGTTGGACACTGACAATTTGACCGCCACGCAGGTCAACACCCGGATCCGCGAGTTGATGAGCGAGGGTTACGGCAGCATCGTTATCCAGAACCCGCGCGGCAAGCACGCTCTGGGCGTCGGTATCCTCAACAAGCTCAACCTGATCGTCGACGGTTCGCTCGGTTATTTCGGGGTCGGCCTGATCGACGGGCCGACCGTGAGGATCAATGGCCGGGTCGGCTGGTCCTGCGGCGAGAACATGATGTCCGGCATCATAGTGATCGAGAAGAACGCCGGCTCGACCTTCGGCGCGGCGATCCGCGGCGGCGATCTGGTCTGCAAGGGCTCCGTCGGCTCGCGGACGGGCATCGACATGAAGGGCGGCACGATCATCGTTGGAGGCGATACCGGGGCATTTTCCGGCTTCATGATGCAGCGCGGCCGAATGGTGGTCTGCGGCAACGCCGGCAAGAATCTCGGCGACTCCATGTATGACGGCACGATCTATGTGGGCGGCAAGATTCAATCGCTCGGCGTCGACGCGGTGCCGGCGGCGCTGACCGACCTCGATAAGGCCTGGCTGACCCGAAAGCTCACCCAGTACGAGTTGATGCCCGAGAAGGGCGTCGACCACTTCACCAAAATCGTCGCGGGTAAGCAGCTCTGGAATTACGACAATCTGGAGCCCGCCGAGAAAAAACTCATCCTCTAACAGGGGAAGGATTACCGAAATGGACGATGGGCGCATGCCGAAGAAAACTCCGGTGGACCGTGACGTGTATCGGTTGGGAAAGTCATTCGTTTTCCCGCCGCACGTGATCGACGATATCCATATCAAGTCCGAGCTTGGCCGGTATCGGATGCGGGGATTCTCGCTATTCAAGAAAATCCCGCATTGGGACGACCTGACCTTCCTGCCCGGCACGCTGACGCGTTTCGTCATCGAGGGTTATCGCGAAAAATGCGAAACCAGAACGGTGATCGGCCCGCGCGCCAAGCGCCCGATCGATCTGGACATTCCGATCTATATAACCGGCATGAGCTTCGGCGCGCTCAGCTATGAGGCCAAGACCGCCCTCGCCCGCGGCGCGACGATGGCGGGAACCGCCACCTGTTCGGGCGAAGGGGGAATGATCCCGGACGAGCGACGCTATTCGTCCAAGTGGTTCTACCAGTGCATTCAATCCCGCTACGGCTTCAATCCGCACCATCTGGTGCTGGCCGACGGCTGCGAGTTCTTCATCGGCCAGGGCTGCAAGGTCGGCCTCGGCGGACACCTGATGGGCCAGAAGGTGACCGATCAGGTGGCGGAGATGCGATCGCTTCCCGCCGGCATCGACCAGCGCTCGCCGGCCCGGCATCCGGACTGGCTGGGACCGGACGACCTCGCGCTCAAGATCAACGAAATCCGCGAGGCGACCGACTGGCAGATTCCGATCCAGCTCAAGCTCGGCGCCGCGCGGGTCTATGACGACGTGCGCATGGCGGTGAAGTGCGATCCGGACTCCATCTACATCGACGGAATGGAGGGCAGTACCGGCGCCGGACCGCATCTGGCGACGGAGGAGACTGGCGTGCCCGGCATCGCCGCGATCCGTCAGGCGCGCCGGGCCATCGATGACCTGGGCAAGCGGGGCGAGATCACCTTGATCTATGCCGGCGGCATCCGAAACGGGGCAGACGTGGCGAAGGCCATCGCGCTCGGCGCCGACGCCATCGCGATCGGCCATTCCGCGATGATGGCCCTGAATTGCAACAAGGACATCCCCGAGGCGAATTATCAGGAGGAGATCGGCGTTGAACCGGGCTCCTGCTACCATTGCCACACCGGTCGCTGTCCGGTTGGCGTCGCGACACAGGATCCGCTCCTGCGCGCGCGGCTCGACCCGGACGAGGCGGCGGAGCGCGTTTATAACTTCCTGCACACGCTGACCATCGAGGCCCAGCTGTTTGCCCGTGCCTGTGGCAAGACCAACGTCCACAGCCTCGAGCCGGAGGATCTAGCCGCGCTCACGATGGAAGCATCCGCCATGGCGGGCGTGCCGCTCGCCGGCACGAATTACACCCCTGGCGTCGAAGATTATCACCATCTCTGAGGAGAGATCGAATGGCCGGAACACAATACCGCGGCTCCGAAATCAAGGATGTCGATCAATTCCTTAAGGATTCCGCAGGTCTGGAAACCGATCGTGAAAAGGAAATCGGACAGCACATCGGCTACCGATACGATGTCAATCTGGTTCCCGATTACAATCACATCACCCCTTTCTTACAAAAATACATGGAGGTGATGGGATGGGATGACCTCAACTGGCTCGAGGACATCCACATGGGCTACGAGGAAGGAAAGCCCGCCGTTTTCGACCGTAACATCAACGGTTGGGTGAGAGTGCCCGACTCCATCGAGCTGCCGAATAACCAGCAGGACCGGGACATGATCGCGCGGGAACTTCTCATCAAGTTCCAGATGTCGGATCGGCACCCGCTGGCAACGCTTCGGCAAGCGTATACCAAGTTCTGATGCAATGGCACGGTCGCTGAACCTCGCCTGCCTCCAGACCCGGCCGAGACCGGATTTTTCGTCCGCGCTGTCGGAGGCACTGACGTTGGCGGATGCCGCGGTCAGCGCTGGTGCGCAGATGCTCCTCCTGCCGGAATACTGCGGCGGCCTGCGCACCGAAGGCCGTTTTCTCGCGCCGCCCGCCGAGCCGGAGGTGGACCACCCCGTCCTGCAGGAACTGAAGGTCTTTGCGCGGGCGCGGAAGGTCTGGATCATGGTCGGATCGGTGGCCGTATCCGATGCCGCCGGCAAGTTCCTCAACCGAAGTCTCATGATCGACGACACCGGCACGATCAAAAGCCGTTACGACAAGATCCATCTCTTCGATGTCCAGCTTTCGGAAACCGAGGCCTATCGGGAGAGTGAACGTATTTCCCCCGGTAACGAAGCGGTCCTGACCGAAACGCCTTATGGGATGATCGGCCACACGATCTGCTACGATCTGCGCTTCCCGACCCTCTTCCGCGATCTCGCGCGGGCCGGGGCAGAAATCATCGTGGTCCCGGCCGCCTTCACCAAACGCACGGGCGAAGCGCATTGGCATGTGCTCAACCGGGCCAGAGCGATCGAGAACGGTGTCTTCATCGTCGCCCCTTGCGCGATCGGCCCGGTCGAGGGCGGTGGCGAAAGCTACGGACACTCGCTGGTCGTCGATCCATGGGGCGAAGTCGTCGCGGATGGAGGCGACATTCCCGGCGTCGTGCACGCGACCATAGACCTCGATCAGGTCGCCGCCACGCGCGGCCGGATTCCCAGCCTTTCCCATGACAGATCGTACAGGCCGGCCGCGAGCCCTGGCGGTACGGAAGAGGTGACCGACGAACCCCTAAAGAAGCGGAGATAACGCCACGGGAGGTCGGTCACGGAGGACGAGCGCGTCGGTATCACCGGGTCAGAGATCCGGGGAGGAAACCGGCGCACCTGCATAGATAAGGGAGGGGAACCATGTCTTCGGATCAATCAGTAGCGTTGAGTGCTCCAACAGTTGACGAGCAAGGCCTTCACCGCAGTATCGGCTGGAAGGACGCGTTCTGGCTCGCCAGCGGTGTTCCGGCTCTGCTGCTGTTCTCGATCGGCGGAATCGCGGCCACGATCGGCAATCCGTCATGGGTCGTCTGGATCCTGTCGGTCACGTTCGGCTTCATCCAGGCCTTTATCTACGCCGAGATCGCCGGCCTGTTTCCAAGCAAGAGCGGCGGCGCATCGGTCTATGGCGCGGCCGCCTGGGTCCGTTACGGCAAGGTGATCGCTCCGCTCTCGGTCTGGTGCAACTGGCTAGCCTGGACACCGGTGCTGGCTATCGGCGGCGGGCTCGCCGCAGGTTATATCCTGACCGTTTTCTTCGAGGCGGACTCCGCGATCCGCAGCTGGGAAATCACCCTTTTGAACCTCGACTCGCTGAAGCAGGGCCTCAGTCTCAGAATCGACGCGACCTTTGTCATCGGCGCGGCCATCTTGCTGGTTGTCTTCGGCATTCAGCACGGCGGCGTCTTGCGGGCCGCCCGCTTCCAGATGGTGGTTGGATTGGCGGTGGTGATCCCGTTGCTGATCGTGGGGATCGTGCCGCTGCTGACGGGGGACGTGCTGAGCGAAAACCTTCTGCCGCTCAAGCCCCTCGCCTTCGATGACGCCGGCAATGTCGTTGCCGGTACATGGAATATCCCGGGCTGGACGTTGTTTCTGGGTGGGCTGTTCATCGCGGCCTGGTCGGCCTACGCCTTCGAGACGGCGATCTGTTATACGTCCGAGTTCAAGAATCCGGGGACCGACACCAGCAAGGCGATCCTCTCCGCCGGCATTTTGTGCCTCGTCATCTTCTCGCTGGTCCCGCTGACTTTCCAGGGGGTGCTCGGCGTCGAGGGCATGTTGCAGGACGGTATCGTCGATGGCTCCGCCGTCGCGGGCGCAATGGCCGGGATGGTCGGCGGCGGCTCGTTCGTCTACTCGCTGATGGTCATCATGCTCATCCTCGCCCTCTTGCTGGCGGTGATGACCTCCATGGCGGGATCCTCACGGACGCTCTACCAGGGTTCGGTGGATGGGTGGCTGCCGCGCTATCTCAGCCGTGTGAACACCCACGGCGCCCCGACCCGGGCAATGTGGACGGATTTCTGCTTCAACCTCATACTGTTGTTGATGTCGGATTATCTGTTCGTGCTGGCCGTATCTAACTGCTGCTATCTGATCTTCAACTTCCTCAACCTGAACGCAGGGTGGATCCACCGGATCGACAACGCCGAAACACCGCGGCCATGGCGCTGCCCGACGCCGATCATGGCGATCGGCGTGGCGCTCAGCTTCGTGAACGCACTGCTTCTCGGCGCGGGCGCGAATGTCTGGGGCGAAGGTACGCTGATGGCTGGCATCATCGCGGCCGCGCTGATCCTGCCGGTGTTCGCTTACCGCCACTACATCCAGGACGGCGGCAAATTCCCGGCGCGGATGCTGGAGGATCTGCACATCGACTCACGCGATCTTTCGATCCGTCGGGCCGGAATGAAGCCCTACCTCGCCCTGGCGGCCGGAGTCGTCATCGTGATCGTCGCCAATCAGATCTTCCAGCTATAGCGACCATCCCTTCCCCGAAACGGTTCGGGGAAGGGATACAAACGGGACAGTCTTGAAACGCGGGAGAAAAAGACGTGAACAGACCGCTACACGACGACGGGATCGAGGCCGCGCCGAACCCCCTTCAGCACGCGTTCTTGCGTTGGCAGTGCCGCGTCCGACAGCTCGCAATGCGCAACAATGCCGGCCGTCCGGACGCCGCGATCACTCCCTCGGTGAGGCTGGAGGGCGAGCATGAAAAACTCGGGCACATCATCACGGTGCTGTCCAAGGCACCGGCCTATTCCAAGACCTCCGAACTGCTGCACATGGCCAGGAAGACGAACGACCCCGCGGAGCAGCGCGAACAGGCGCTGCGCTTTTTTTCTGCCGTCTATTACCAGAAGTCGCGGGAGTTCTGCGACATCCTGACCGCGACCTTCCCGCCGAACTCACCCGGCGCGGCGGCGCTCCGAGCGGGCGGACGCTGCACATTGACCTTCGAGGCCTACGCGCAACGCTACGACCTCCTGTGCAAAGTCCTGCCGCTTGGTCGGCGAAATCCGCTCTACGAGGCCACCTGGTGGCATAACAAGCTGTTCAACCCGAGCCTTCATCCAGAGACCGAGATCCTCGGCTTCGTGCCGGACTGGTCGGCCAGCAGCGCCGACCCGATGCCCTGACGAAAGACGCTTCGGAATCCGGCCCGCGATCGGTGACGCTGGACGCTGCGAATGCCGTCCCTGCCTTTGCTCAGGCCCTGCGCTCCGCGAGCGCGTCGACGGCACCGGCGGTCAGGATCATTCCCGTGCCGATCAATTTTTCGATCCCGTAGGGTTCACCCGCCAGCAGCGCCGCGGTGATCGACGCCGCCACGACCTCAAGCATCAGCAAGAGCGCGAGGCGCCCCGGATCCAGCTTTTGCGCGCCCCAGACCATGGTCCACGTGATCGGGATCAGGACGACGACCACGACGCCGAGGGTAAACGGAGCCGCGGCGAATAGCTGGTCGGCGGAGGGCATCGCGAATGCCGGATTCGACAATGCGAACACGAGCGACAACAAGGCGCCGAAAACCAGGCTTAGCCAGGTTTTCTCCATCTCGTATTCGCCCACCACCTTATGGGCGAAGGTGGCTCCGATGGCGAAGACGATCCCGGAGGCGAGGCCCATCCATTCCCCGAGCCCCTGCGGCGACGGCACGCCGGCGCTGAAGTCGAGGATCACCATGGCGCCCGCGAAGCCGAAGGCGATCACCAGGACGCGGAGTAGCGAAAGCCGTTTGTCGAGGAAAACCACTCCCAACACGGTTCCCCAGACCGGCGCGAGGTAGAACAGAAGGGTCACGCGGACGATGTCGGCGGTAATCAACCCGTGTTGATAGGTCGCGAACATGGCGCCGAAAAACACACCGGTCCCCCAGACCATCGCACCCGCCCGCAGCAGACGGCCGGAGCGACCGAGGATGAACGGCGTCAGGCACAGTGCCGCGAGGCCGAGAACGGCAACGCTGGTCCAATCCCCCTTCAGGCCATAGCCGTCGATCACCCGCAGCGGGATCCACCAGCACCCCCAGACCAGCGCCGAAAGGGCAACCGCGACGGACGCCCGAAGGGTGGATGGTGCGGGGGCGACCCAGGTCGCGGTCATTCGTCACCTTTCTTGCCGCCACGGCGCCGACAGCGCCGCGCCTGTGTCAGGCGCCTTGCGGACGCTGTCGGCTTTGAGACAGCAGCATCGTTTCGTCCAAAACCCGAGTCCCCATTTTTGGAACGATGCCGCAAAGCCGAGGCCGGCGAACCGGGAGCCGGTTGGTCGTCGCCGTGGGAGATGCCTCAGCTGTGCGTGCGCGTCTTTTTCGGATCGAAGAAAGGCACCGGCTCGACCGTCACGTCATGCGATTGCTGGTCCCCAGCAAGCTGGAGAACGGTCCCCACCGCCACGTCCGGCCGCAGGTGGACCAGCGCCAGAGACTTCTTCATCCGGTGCGAATAAGCGGGGCTGTTGACAACGCCGACCGCTTCGCCGTCGAGAAGCAGTTTGGCGCCGGCCTCCAGAACTTCGGTCGTCGAGGTGCAGGAAACGCCGGCGAACTTCACTTTCTCCTTGCCCTCGGCGGCAAACAGCGCCTCCCGGCCCATGAAGTCGGGCTTCTTGCGCGAGATCGACCAGTTGAGCCCCACCTCCCAAGGGGTGTTCACCTCGCTCATGTCGTAGGGATAGAACAGCAGCGCCGCCTCGATGCGGATCTTGTCCAGGCAGTTGAACGAACAGGCCATGACGCCGTCCGACTGCCCCGCATCGAGAATGCTCTGCCACAGATGCCCGACGTCGCTCTGATCGGTGAAAATCTCATATCCCCGCTCGCCCGAATATCCGGTCCGCGATAGGATCGCGCTGCGCCCGAACAGCGTGGTCTCGACCTGATGGAAATAGTCGAGTTTATCCAGGTCGACCGGCGTGTGGGCATCGAGCAGCCCCAGGGCTTTCTGCCCCTGGAGCGAAATATCGTGCAATGCGTCGTCGAAGCGAATGTCGGCGTTCCGCCCGCGCCCTGCTTCCTCGAGCCGTGTGGCGCTCTGACCGGCGCCGTGAACGAAGAGATATTTGTTGTCGTCGACGTGGAAAATGATGGTGTCGTCGCAGATCGTCCCGGCATCGGTCAGCACGGGACAATAGGCTGATCTGCCCTTGCCGATCTTGGTCATGTCGCGGGTAGCGATGCGGTCAACCACCGCGAGCGCGTCAGGGCCGGTAATCCAGATCTTCTTGAGCCCGGATACGTCGAACAGGCCGGCCGCCTCGCGCACGGCATCGTGCTCGTCCTCGGTCGAGGTAGCGTAACTCCATGCCACGTCCATGCCGTTCCAGTCATCAAGCCCGGCGCCCAGCGCACGGTGTTCGGATTCGAGTGCGGAAACCCGTCTGGTCATCTGATGTTCCTCCCTTTGCTTGTCTCGATGCGTGGTCCAGCGGGTCTTCCGCCCGTCCGGTGCGCTAGAAATGGTTTTCCAGTTCTTCGGCGATCTCGAACATGTCACCGACGATGCCGTAGCGGGCGATGCTGAAGATCGACGCCTCCGGGTCCGAATTCACCGCCACGATGGTCTCGACGTGCTTCATGCCCCATTGGTGCTGGACCGAACCCGAGATGCCGAGCGCGATGTAGAGCCTGCAACTCGCCGCCAGTTGTCCAGACTGCCCCACCTGGCGGGCCTTCGGCAGCCAGCCGTTATCCGCGATCGGTCGCGAGCAGCCGAGGGTCGCGCCGAGCCGGTCCGCCAGTTCCAGGAACTGCTCGACATTGCCTTCGTCGCCGACCCCGCGGCCGATCGATAAAATGAACTCCGCGCCCGGAACGTCGATCCCGCCGGCGTTCTCGGGTTCCTTCCAGCCGACATGGGACGTGGAGACCGCGCTGGCCGGCGCGTCCATCGCCGTCACCGCCGGTGAGCCGGATCCGCCGGCCGGATCGAACACATTGGTTCGGACGGTGACGAAAACGGTCCGCTTGCCGGGGAAATCCAGATCGACCAGCACCTTTTCGGCGTAACCGGCGCGGGTGGCGACCAATTCGCCGTCCTCGTATCGCAACGCCTGCACGTCGCTGGCGAAGCCAAAACCGAGCTTGGCGGCGGCAGCCGGCGCATACGACCACGCGTCGACGCTGTGCGCGACCGCGATCAGCGCGGGCTCGCGAGCCGCGGCCAAGGCGGCGATCACCGCCTCCAACAGCTCGGGATGAAAATCGTTGGAGCCGGCCTTGACCGCGATCACCTCGTCCACGCCGCTGACCGAAAGATCGCTGACGAAGGCATTCGGATCGGCGGCAAGGATGGCGACCGCGAGCGTGTCCGCCTCGCCTTTGACGCTGTTCGCCGCGGCGATCGCTTCAAGCGAAGCGGGAGCAAACGAGCCGTCGCGTTGTCCGGCAATGACTAAAATCTCGGCCATTCCTCACATCCCCCGCTGTTCTTTGATGATCTCGGCCAGTCGCGCGGCCTGCTCGGCGGCCGATCCCGTGATGATCTCGGCCTGGCCCTTCTCAGGGGCGTACATGCGCCGCACGCGCGAAGCCGGCGCGACGTCGCCGGCGCCAAGGCCGAGATCGCCGAGCCCGAGCTCGTCCACCGGCTTCTGCTTGGCCTGGCGGATGCCGCGCAGGGAAGCGTAGCGCGGCTGGTTGATGCCGAGTTGGATCGACAGAACGGCGGGACACTTCACGGTCATGATCTCTTCGAGCCCACCCTCCAGTTCGCGATGCACGGTCGCGCTCGCCGCCCCGGGCGCGTAGTCGAGTTTCGACACCACCGCCACATGCGGCCAACCCAGCAGGCCGGCGAGCGCAACGCCCGTGGTGGCGTGGCCGAAATCCGACGATTGCGCGCCGGTGAACACCATGTCCGGTGCCTCGCGTTCGACCACCTTTGCCAGCACCTTGGCGATCGCGATGCCGTCGGCGTCCGCAAGCCCCTCGTCCCAGACCCGGATGCCGCGTTCGGCGCCTTTGGCCAGGGCCGTACGCAGGGCGTCATCAGCGTCGGCATCGCCGACGGTGACGACGATGACCTCGCCCCCCTCGCCCGCGTCCTCCTTGATCAGGAGCGCCTCCTCGACGGCGAAATGGTCGAACTCGTTGAGGTCTTTCTCGAAGAAGTCCTCGTCGACATCGCGACCGTCGTCGCGCATCTCGAATTCGTCGTCGAGAATGGCGACCTGTTTAACGGGGACCAGAATCTTCATGGCAACGGCCTCGCTCCATTTTCACGCGTTGATGTGCAGATCGCCTGCGATGGTGTGGGGCGCCGCAAAGAACCGCGCCAGCCGCGCGGAAGCGGCGAAACGGACTTGCGGCTCGGGGTCGTCGAGCAGGCGCTCGATGTGGCGGAGACCCAGCTTCGGATGGTTGGCAAGGACGACGCGGTTCAGCGGATAGGGATCCTCGGCCAGACGCGCGACCACCTCGCAAGGCGCCGCATGATTGAACGCCACGGCGCGGCGCACGTCCTTGTCCGGGTGGCACGCGATGGCCTCGAGCTTGGAGGCCGGTGTCCGCGGGTTGCGCCCCAGGGCACCCAGAACGTCCGGGCCATCGTCCTCCAGCAATCGGTCGATCGCCGCGTCCGGCACGTCTTCGCGCAGAGCGACGCCGGCGCGCACCCACGCCGCCGCGTCGCATGCCAGAACCGACAGCAGCGGCCCGGGGCAGGACGGATTGCGGGCCGCGCCGCGCCGCACCTCCATCACCGGGTCGGCTGCCAGACGGCGCAGAAGATCGTCACAAACCGCCGGATTGCGCGCGATCCACCGGCGTACCCACGCGTCGGGATCGCTGGCCAGCCGGCTCATGACCTTGGCGGAAAGCCGCTCGCGCCGAGCGACGACGCGGCGAACCCTTGGCGAGGGTTCATCCTGCGGATCGTCAAGAAACGCGCCCGACATGACGCAATTGCGAACCGCCGCCGCGCGGACCCTCTCGTCGTCATCGGCGAAAAGGCGGTTCAGCATGGCCGCGCCGAGCCCAGGGTTCGCGGCAAGCTTGCGCCGGATCAACGCATCCGCACTCGCCTCGGCCATTGCGAGAAGGCTGCGAGCGGTGTTCGGATGGGCGGCGACCTCGGCCCGTACATTGCGATCGCCGGTGGCCCACAACGTCTGCAATAGCTCGGCATCGGCAAATGGGCCGTGAGCCGCGTTCCTGTCGATCAGACCATCGCCTGCGGCGACCAGTCGGGCAAGGACGTCGCAAGGCGCATTCGGATTGCCCGCCACGGCCCGGCGCACCGCGATCGACGGATCACCGGCAAGGACGGCGAGCGTCGCGGCCTCCGCTCTTGGATGCGCAGCGACATAGCGCCGGATGCGGTCCGAGGCATCGTCCGCCAGCAGCCGCGCGAGCGTCGACGGCCGGGTCACGGGATTCTTCGCCAGCCGCAACCGGATCGCGGCGTTCGCGTCGACGGAGATTCGCTCGAGCAGATCGGCGGCCGCGTAAGGCGCGGCGGCGAATGTCAGCCTGAGCCGCGGCGTCGCCAGGATCACCGCCTCCAAAGCCTGCCGATCCCGCGCATCGGCATGCGGATAAGCACCGAGCGCGGCGTAGGGATCGCCCGCGTCGAGCAGGCGATCGATCAACGCCCGTAACGCGTCGCCATCGACCATCGTCGCTGTCCCGAACCAGAGGGTCATGCTTGTCCGATCGGTTCTTGTTGCGCGAAATCGGCGCCGGACACTTCATCCGCCATTGCCTCCGCGACCAGTTCGATCAATTCCATGACCCGGAAATTGCTTTCGTTTCCGGTTCCCTTGACGCCGTCCTCCATCATGTTCAGGCACTTCGGGCAGTTGACCACCAGGATTTCCAGCCCGTCGATCTCGGCCGCTTCGGCGGCACGGAGTTCGGCCGGCTTCTTCAATTCCGGTGGATCGGGGAGCCAGATTCGGCCGCCGCCCGCGCCGCAGCAGAACGAATTGTCCTTGCTCCGCCGCATCTCGACGAGGTCCACGCCGAGCTTCGACAACACCTGACGCGGCGGCTCTGCGCCGTCGTTGAGCCGGCCGAGATGACATGGATCGTGGTAGGTGACCCTGTAGGGCAAGGTCTTCGGCGTCGCCACGGCACCCTCGCGGATCAGCCGCTCCAGCATCGCGCTGGCGTGCTCGATGCGAAAAGTCCCGCCGAATTCGGGATATTCGTTCTTGATCGTGTTGAAGGTGTGCGGATCGGTGGTGACGATCGACGTGAACGCACATTCCTTCAAAAGCGCGATATTCGCCTCGGCCAGCGCCTGGAACAAGCCTTCCTCGCCCACCCGGCGGACGTCGTTGCCGGCGGTCTGCTCGTCCTCGTAGAGAATGCCGAAATCGACCTCCGCCGCGTGGAGGATCCGGGCGAAGGTCAGCGTCACCTTCTGCGAGCGTGGATCGAACGAGGCGTAGTCGCCGACATACCAGAGCACGTCGACCGGCTCGGCGCGGGCATCCTTGATGGTGAAGTCGAGAGCTTTCGTCCAGCGTGGCCGCTTGCGCCGGGATTCGCCCAGCGAGTTGCCGGATTTCTGCAGGCTCTTCAAGGTGGTCTGGAGCATCGGATCGAACTCGCCCTCCTCGATCAGGGCGCGGCGCATCTGGACGATCATCGGCAGATGCTCGATGCCGACCGGGCAGATCTCGGTGCAGGCGCCGCAGGTCCGGCAGGACCACAAGGTCTCGGGTCTGATCTGATTGACGCCGTCGCCGATCACCTGAATCGGGCCGGCGGGCATGCGCGCGCCCGACAGCGTATCGTTCGCGAGTTCCCGCAGGCTCAGCACCATGTCGCGTGGCGATAGCGGAAACCCCGACGCGTTTGCCGGGCAAGCCTCGTGGCAGCGGCCGCATTTGGTGCAGGCGTCGAAGTTCAGAAGATATTTGTCCGAGAAGTCGGCGAGTTCGGAAAAGCCGATCTTGTCCTGATCGACATCCGCCGTCGGCAGCCGACGCTTGGCGTCCGGATCGATCGCCATCAGCGCGCCCATGGCCGTGAAGATGTGCTGCACCTTGGTGTATGGAACGAGGCCGATGAAGGCGAGCGCGAGAAGGCCATGGGTCCACCAGAGCCCCATGCGAAAGCCCGCGCCGCCTTCGGGGCCGAGGCCGATCCCTTGCAGGATAGAGGCGGTCACGGCACCGACCGGCGACCACCACCGGTAATCCCAGACCGTCGGATCGCCCTGCAGCCAGACCAGCCGGGAAGCCTCCAGCAAAAAGCCGGTCGCGGCGATCAAGATAAGGGTCCAAAGGAACGCCCAGTCCTCGCGGCGATAGGACGCGCGGTCGTAGTCGGGCTCGTCGGGCGCGCGATCGGGGCGGCGGTAATCCAATTTCGGAAGCGCCAGCCACTTGCGCCGGTACATCATATAAAGAAGGCCGGCGATCAGCCCGACGCCGGCAATGTCCAGGACCAGCGAGAAAACGAGGTAGAACGAGCCGTACCAGAATTTGAGCCCGGTCAACGGTTCGAGGATGTCGTAATCCAACGTGATGATGCTGGTACCGATGAACAGCAGCGCGAAGCCGAAGAAGATCAGGGCGTGCGCCGAGCCCGCCCGGCGCGCCCGCCGCTTGATCGTGCGATGCGAAAGAACCGTCTCGACCATTCGCGCGAAACGCGGCCAGAACGGCGACCATGCGCCGGAACGCACGCCCCTGCGGTATTTCCGGACCTGGACGTAAACGCCGTAGACGAAAGCGGCTATGGCCACGACGGCCGCGACGTAGAAGACGAGGGTCATCCAAACCGGAAAATCCTGAAACAGGATGCGCGTCACGTCCCGCGGGTCGTGTTCGGGGCTGATCATCGTGGCCGCTCCTCCTGATCTCACGGAAACCATCGTCGGGCATCGCGCATCCCGGGCGCCTCGTTCCGGACCCGGACGAGGGTCGCGTGGGCGCGTCGGGGTTCGGGCCGGCCGTCCACCGGCCGGCCCGACTTTCCTCGCAGCGTTCTAGAGCTTCCACTCCTGGCGGTACTCGCCGCCGGGCAGATAAGCCGAGCCCCAGACCGAGGCTTCGCGCTTGTAGGCAAGCGGAAGCTGCGGATTGGCTTCCTCGATCTCGCGAGCGATGCGATGCCCGTCGAAGGTCGCATCGGCCATCAGCTTCGGCGCCCAGGCATCGCCGACCACGTAGATACCCTTGATGTCGTTCGCGGCCCACTCGTCCTTGCGGGCCTTGAGTTCGCGGAACAGCCCATCGTTCGATCGACGCCCCGTGACCAGAACCAGCGTGTCGTACTCGTGCCACTCGTGGGTTCGGTTCTCCACGCGCGGGATCACCCCAGGGCCGCGATACTCCCGCCGGGAGCCGTCGCCCCAGATGTTGTAGATTTCAATCCGGCCGTCCTCGACCTTGGTGACCCAGCTGTCGCCGACGACCCGGACATGCAGCTCGTGCAGGCGGCGGTGCATGTTCGGCGCCTCCAGCGTGAAGTGCATGTATTTGCCGAACCCGACGCCATCGATCACCGACACCTCGTGGCCCTTGGCAGCCAGCATCTCGGCCAATGACGGGCCCATGAAATACGGATCCGCGTTGAGGATCGTGACCCGCTTGCCGACCGCCTTGCCGTCGACCAGGATCTGCTCCGGTGTCGCGTGGTTCGGCTTGCTGGAATCGACGCCCGGAATCGGATCATGGCTGAGCGCGTTGGTGCCGTCGCCGCACCAGGACGAGCCGGTGGCGAGGATCACCTTGTCGGCGCCGTAGGTGAGGACATCGTCCGCTGTCAGCGCCTTGCCGCCGAGCGCCAATTGGCTGTCGCGGTTCTTCTTGACCAGCTTGTCGAGCTGCACTTCGCGATAGTCGCGGTGATAGCCCCACTCGCCGAGCCCCGGCAGCGTCACCACCGTATTGACGTGGCCGCCTACCTTGTCGGCGCTGTCGGCCAGATGGACCACATAGCCGCGTTCCATCAGCACCCGCGCCGCCTCGCCGCCCGCCGGACCGGCGCCGATCACCAGAATGGTGTCGTCGGACCCGGCCTTCTCGAACTTCTCGGGGTGCCAGCCGCGGCGATACTCCTCGCCCGCGGTGGCGTTCTGGGTGCAGATCATCGGCGGTCCGCCGATCTCCCAACGCGAGATGCAAACGTTGCAGCCGATACAGGTCCGCACGTCGTCCATCCGGCCCTCCTCGATCTTCTGCGGCAGGAACGGGTCCGAGATCGACGGGCGCGCGCAGCTGATGATGTCGAGTTCACCGTTTCGGATGACCTCGGCCATCTTTTCCGGATCGGTGAAACGGCCAACGCCCAAAACGGCCTTCTTGGAATGTTGCTTGACGAATTTCTGCCACGGGATCTGGTGGCCCTGGCGATAAAATCGCGACGGACCGGCATCCTCGCCCCATTCGGCGATGTCGCCGACCTTGATGTCCCAGACATCGACCAGATCGTCCGCGAGCTGAATGAACTTGATGCCGTCGACCTCGACCTCGACACCGGCGGTGCCGTAGAGCGAGTCGATCGCGAAACGCGAGGCGATGGCGCAGTCGTTCCCGACCGCTTTCTTCACCTGTTCCAGGGTCTCGACCCAGAACCGGGCGCGGTTCTCGAATGCGCCGCCGTACTTGTCGGTGCGCTTGTTGTGGTAGGGCGACAGGAACTGCACCGGCAGATAGGCGTGGCCGCCATAGACATTGACGATGTCGAAGCCTGCGTCGCGCGAGCGGAGCGCCGCGTCGACATAATACTGCTGGACCTGACGAATGTCGTCATGGTCCATCTCGTGGCAGTAGGTCAGGGTCTCGAATTCCGAGGCGTACTGGGTGGCGCCGCGCGGCGTGCAGCGGGTCTCCATGCAAGGCGCGTGCGACGAGCCATACCACAGCTCGACGCCGGCCAGCGCGTCGTGCCTGTGGATCTCGTCGGTCATCGCCCGCAGGTTGCGCACGTCGCCTTCGTCCCAGATCCGCGCCGAGACGCGGTGGGTATCGTCGGATTCCGGGTGGATCGAGCAATATTCGGTGTTGATGGCCCCCCAGCCACCCTCGGCCTTGACGCCGCGATGCGCCGCCTGGAAGCCCGGCTTGTCCGACCCCGCCCCGATGCAGTGCGGACTCTGATGGAACCGGTTCTTCATCACCTTCGGACCGATCTGGATCGGCTCGAAAAGGATATCGTATTTGGCCGGTCGCTTGTCTGCCATCGTGTTTCTCCCCTGAATTGGCGGCCTGAGGCCTCTTGCTGCGTTAGTCTTTGTTCTCCGGCTTTGTTGTCAGGCCCGTGCTGATCATCAGTGCCGCGGCCAGGAATTTTCTCGGGTCGTCGAAGACCGGCAGCTTCTCCGCCCGCCAGCGATCGTGGAGGCGGCAGACCGGTGGTTCGCCACGTTCGAGGGCGGCGAGCGCCTCGGCGGCCTCTCGGGCGAAGGCCTTCATCCGGGTGCGCGTGCTCTGCTGATACGTGTCCCAATGCTTCGCCTCCATGCGCAGGTGGAACAGCGAGGAGCGGGCACGACGGGCGATCCGCATGCCGGCGATAAAGCTGTCCGCCCCGCTCCAAAGCCCGCGCGCGCGGGCATAGAGCCGGTGGGCGCGCGCTTCCTGGCCGGACAGTCGCTCCGCCAGGGCGGCGTTGGCGAGGCTGGTCGCATAGCGCGGATCGGAGCGGCGGAACCTCCAAAAGGCGAGGCGTCGGGCCCGGCGCCAGAGCCGGATCGCCTGATCCGCGTCGCCGGACCGCCAAGCAGCCTCGGCGTCCTCCTGCAGCCGCTCCCAGCGCAGATCGGCGCGGCGCCAGCCGGCGGCGCGGGCTGCCTTCTCCTCGCGGTTCCGCTTCTCGTCTGACGCCGCGGCGTCAGAAACCGAGATACGCGGCGCGGACATGGTCGTTGTCGTGAAGTTCATCTGCGGGTCCTTCAAGCGCCATGGCGCCGGTCTCGAGCACGTAGGCGTAGTCGGCCAGGTCGAGCGCGAGCTCGGCATTCTGCTCGACCAGCACGACCGTCACGCCTTCCTTCCCGATCTGTTCGACGATCCGGGCAATCTGTTCGACGATCACCGGGGCGAGGCCCATCGACGGCTCGTCCATCAGCAGGAGCTTCGGCCGGCTCATCAGCGCGCGGCCGATCGCCAGCATCTGCTGCTCGCCGCCCGAAAGCGTCTGCGCGCGCTGGCGCCGCCGCTCGCGGAGCCGCTCGAAGCGGACATAGATGCCGTCCAGATCGGCGGCGATGGCCGCCTTGTCGCGTCGCAAGAAGGCGCCGGTGCGCAGGTTCTCCTCGACGGTGAGATCGGGAAATATCCGGCGCCCTTCCGGCACATGGGCGATGCCGAGAGCGACGATGCGGTCCGGCGGCAGCCTGTCGATCCGCTCGCCGCGGAAGCGGATTTCGCCGGCAGTGAGCTTGGCGAGACCGGAAATGGCCCGCAGCGTCGTCGTCTTGCCGGCGCCGTTGCCGCCGATGATGGTGACGATGGCGCCTTCGGGGATGGTCATGGAGACGCCGCGCAATGCCGCGACCTTGCCGTAGCTCACGGCGGCGCCGTCGATCTCAAGCAACATGGCGCGCACCTCCGAGATAGGCCCTGATCACCTCCGGATGATTGCGGATTTCGCTCGCCGTGCCCTCGGCCAGAAGCTTGCCGAAATTCATGCAGGTGATGCGGTCGCAAAGTCCCATGATCGCGTGCATGTCGTGCTCGACCAGAAGGATGGTCACGCCCGAGGCATTCAGCTTGCGCATCAGCGCCATCATCGCCCTCGTCTCCTCCGGATTCATGCCGGTGAAGGGCTCGTCGAGCAGCACCATTTCCGGTGCCGAGGCCAGCGCCACCGCCATGCCGAGCGCGCGTTGATGGCCGTGCGAGAGGTCGCCCGCGCGCTCCTGCGCATGGTCGGCGAGACCGAAGAAATCGAGTGCCCGCTCGGCCGTCTCGCGCGCCGCGCGGCGTTCGGCACGGTCGGTTCCCAAGAGCGCGGTGTGAAGCGCCGGAAAATGCTGCATGTGCGTGCCGACCAGGGCGTTCTCGACGACGCTCAATTCGGCGAACAGCGTCGAGTGCTGGAAGGTGCGGACCAGCCCCTTCCGCGCCACTCGGAACATCGGCAGGCCCGAAATCTCCTCGCCCTTGAAACGGACATGACCGGAACTCGGTGTGTAGAATCCCGAGATCATGTTGAAGGTGGTGGTCTTGCCGGCGCCGTTCGGACCGATCAGGCCGTGGATCGTGCCCTTTTCGACCATGAATGACAGTGCGTCCACCGCGATCAGGCCACCGAAACGCATGGTGAGCTGGTCGACTTCAAGAAGCGTCATGGGCCGCCTCCATATCCGTGGCTTTCGCACCCGCCGCCGGTCGCGTGTCGGCGCGCTTCGTCGCTTGCGTGAACCGCTGTACCAGGCTCTCGAGCCCCTTCGGCAGGAACAGCACCGAGGCGATCAGCACGAGGCCGTAGATCAGCGGCCGCCACTGCTCGAAGCCGATCTCGCGGAGCACGATCTCATTCAGCACAGTCAGCGCGATGCAGCCCAGGATCGGGCCATAGAAGGTCGCCGTGCCACCGACGATCGCCCAGGTCAGCACGAACACCATCATCTCGACGTCGAAGCTGTTCGGATTGATGGTGCCGATATAATGCGCCAGCAGCGCGCCCGAGAGTCCGGCAAATCCGCTGGCGATGACGAAGGCCAGCGTGCGCCAGGCGCGAACATTGACGCCGGCCGCCCCCGCAAGCTTGTCCTGCCAGTGGACGGCATGGAAGGTCAGCCCGACGGGCGAGCGCTCGATCCGCCACAAGACCCACAGCGAGGCGCCCACCACCACAAGGGCGAGGTAATAATAGCTGACCGGCTCGAAGAAATCGAAACGCAGCCACCCGAGGTCGAGGTCCGGCACCCCCTCGATCCGCTTCAACCCCTTGGGCCCGCCGAAGGGCTCGCGAAACCGCTTCCAGAGCAGGCGGATGATCTCGCCGGCGGCGAAGGACCCGATCAGGAAATAGAAGCCCTTCATCCGAAACAGCGGGAAACTCAATACCAACGCGACGGCCGCGGCGGTCAGCGCCCCGAGTATCGCCGAAACCGGCACCCAGATTCCGAAATGCTTGGAATACAGCGCCGAGGCGTAGGCGCCGACACCCATGATGACGACATGACCCAGCGACCATTCGCCGGTCAGCGTCAGCAGGCGATAAGAGGCGACCAGCAATACGTTGATGGTCAGAAAGACCAGGATTTCCTGCTGTGAGTAGGACAGCGCGTGGGGCACGAGGATGAGAAGCGCCGCCAGCGCGATCCATGCGAGCCCCTTAAGCACGGTCCACCGTCCCGAAGAGGCCCGTCGGTTTCACGATCAGCACGAGCAACATCAGCCCAAGCCCCACGATATCGGCGATCACCCCGTCCCAGAACGTCGTGACGAAGGTATGGATGAAGGCGTAGGCGACCGCCGCCACCACCGCCCCCTCCAGCGAGCCAACCCCGCCGACGATGATCACGATGAAGGCGGTGATGATGACGCTGTGGCCCATATACGGGTTGACGCTGACCAGCGGCGCCGACAGCGCGCCCGCCACCCCGGCCAGCGCCGCGCCGATGAACATGGCGATGCGCGCGGTCTGGTTGATCGCGATGCCCTGCAAGGCCGCCGCCTCCGGATCCTGGGCACTGGCGCGCAGCGCCCAGCCGAAACGGGTTTTCTTCAAGAACAGCCAGAGCGCGGTCAGCAGCACGATCGCGGCGATCACGACATAGAGTCGCTGAACCGGAAAGCGGACCCTTTCGAAAAAGATGATGACGTCCTGGGTCACCGGCGGGACATGCTCCATGCGCACTCCGAAGAGCAGCACGGCCGCCGCCTGCAGGACCATGAGGAAGCCGATCGAGGCGACGAGCCCCCCGAGCGGGTTGTCGCGGAGCGGACGAAACAGCGCCCGCTCCATGGCAAGCCCGAGAATGCCGACGAAGACAAGCCCCGCAGCGACCGCGATCGGGAACGGGACGGCGAGGTCCGCATAGAGCGCCACCACCGCATAGGCACCGGCCATGAACAGTTCGCCATGGGCGAAATTGATGACCCCCATCACGCCGAAGATCAGCACGAGCCCGACGGCCACCAGCGACATGTAGCTGGCGGCATAGATCGCATTCAGTCCGGTTTGCAGAAGCAGGTCCATGGCTCGGCAGATCGCGACAGGAGAGAAGAAGCGGCGGACCGTCAGGTCCGCCATCGGGCCGGCGCCGGCGTCAGCCGCGCTGGTTCCACATCTGGCCGTAGGCCTCCATGTGCTTCTTCAGGAGTTCGCCGTGCTTGTCGTACCAGGCGGGGATGCTCCGGAACTCCTTGATCACCGCCTTGCCGTTCTCGATCCGCACCACGGGCCAGTCTCCGACCAGCGCGTTGTCGATGCCGAACAGGTCCTTGCCCCACCATTCGGCCTCGCCGAAAGCGTGCTTGCCGACCTGTTTCATGGCGGCGAGCACCGCGTCGGGCTCGGCGCTACCGGCAGTCTCGGCCGCGGCCTTCCAAAGGTCCATGATCGAGGCATATTCCCAGGAAACCGCGCCCCACTCGCCCGGATGGCGTTCGTTGTAGACCTCGTAGAACTTGTTGGCGTCCTTGAAGTTGATGTTGTCGGCATTGAGCGCAGGGTCGTCGAAGTCCGGAAACTGGAAGATGAAGCCTTCCATGAACTCCTTCGAGGTCTTCTCGATAATCTGGTCGTAGAAGTCGGCGGTGCAGGAGATGATCTGCCCCTTGTAGCCTTGCTGGAACAGCTGCTCGCAGATCGGATGGACATAGTCGGCGTAAGAGGTGTCGAGACAAACGATATCCGGGTTGTTGGCGATCAGCTTGGTGACCACGGGCGCGAAGTCGGTGGTCGCCGGATCGAACAAGAGCGGCTCCTCCTGCATCTCGATCCCGGCCGCCTCGAAAGCCGCCAGATAGGTGGCGACCGACGGCAGTCCCAGCGCGTCGTCCTGAGCACACATCACCGCCGTCTTCAGGCCGGGATTGTTCTCGGTCAGCCACTCGACGCCGGTGACGTTGTAGATCGGGTGGACCTCGGCCGGCGCCACCAGCGTCGTGGTGTCGGGCGATAGGTCGGAGGGCAGCAGCGTCGAGAACAGCATACCGGTCTTGTCGGCTACCGGCTGGGCGCCCGGCCAGGTATCGCCGCCCAACATCATGACGAATTTGACCTCGTCCTCCCGGATCAACTGTGTCGCACCGGTGCGCGCCTTGGCAGGGTCGTATTCGTTGTCGTAGCCGACGAATTCGATCTTATAATCCCCATCGGCCAGCTTCACCCCGCCCGCCTCGTTGACCCATTCGGCCCAGATCCGGCAGCCGTCGAGCCCTGGCTTGCCCCAGGCGGCCACCGGCCCCGTGAGCGGCGCCAAAAAGCCGATCTTGATGACCTTTTCCTGGGCGAACGCACGAACCGACAGCCCGGACGCCGCGACCGCGCCCAATGCGGCCGTGGCGCCGAGAAGTTTTCTCCGCGTCCAATCAAGCTTGAGAGTCTTGGTAACCATGACAGTCCTCCCTTTGCGTCGCATGGCCTCTTTTTCACCGGCCGATGCGACATCCCTTCGACACCGTTTTTCTTTTTTGATCCGATTACGGACCAATTTATCGGTTTTTGGGCTGATCTGTGGAAAAATCTATCATCGATCTGATCCAATTTCAACCAAATCTAGTCATTTTCCGAAATTGGTTGATTCATGCCCGATCAGCGAGGAACGGCTTTAGGCGGTGCAACCGTCAGTAACGCTATGAATCAGCCATTGTCGGATGGGGCAAAAACCGAGATGCACGGTTCGATTTTGGATCAACTGGGGGTGATGGCGCGCAAATGGCCTGCCCCCAATGGCCGGATGACCGTTGATCGCGCGAATCCGAACCGTGGCGGGACGAGACCACTGCCGTAGTGGCGCCCGCCGCAACGACCGGGTTGACGGTCAACGATCCGGCAGCGATCGCTAACAGTCCGCGATCCCAGCCTCGGACGAGCCCGAACCTTTCCCACCCGCCGCCGGCAGCAGGAATGGCGTGGCTCACGGAAGTCGAGATCAGACGCGTCAGATCACGCCTGCATCAGGCTCGGGCGTGCCGCTCCCAAAGCAGCCCATCAACGCGGACCGCGCCGATCTTCGCCGGATCCCGGTAGCGCCATCCGCACAAATACCACATCCCTGACCAAACCTCTGTCGCAGCTGAAACCGTCTTCGAAGCCGTCCCTTGGCGTGAGGTAATGAGCGGCGCGGTACCGAGATTCGGTTGCCGGCGCGCTTCGCCGTGATCCGGCGATGATCATCGTCCACTCGTTGCCTGAGCGCGTCATGCTCCCGATTTGCGCGTCGACGACGGAAGAGGACGATCAGAGAAACGGATCGTCGAGCGTCGGATCACCGCTCCGTTTTCCTCGACTATGGTACGCTTACGGTGAAGGCCGCCTTGCGAATGTTGGAGTATGGGTGTTTCATATTACGCTCGAAGCGTGATGCGTGATGACTAACCAGTTTCGTGACGTACCGATGCATCCTCATCTGATCGAGCAGGGATTTCTGGTATTTGCCAAGGCGAGCGCGACCGGGCCAATGGTCATGGAGAGGTATGGTGAACCGCCGGTGGTTCGAGTGGGGCGGCGTCAGCGTGATGAGATGGTAGTGGAGACCACCGTTCCGCGCGATATTTATCAAGTGATCCCGATTTCGCGGTAGAGACTTTTCCATGGGCCAGTCCGGGCAGCCAAACCAAAAGGGCATGGATGTCGCCGCGACGTTCTTCGGGTACTTGATGTCCGAGTAAGGTGCCGGTCGTAGACCTCGACGACGGCTATCTCCATCTCGTGGGCCTGATGACTGGGCGTTCCACGGATCTCTCTGAACATAAAAGTAAGGAGGGTCGGCTCGAACCCATCCGCGATACGTTCTTCTGCCATTGTCGCAAAGGCATTCACGAGAAGCTTTGCCGGGGTCATGCTGTCTGTGTAGGGCGGTGAGAAAGTAGGCCACGAAGCGGCGCGCAGATGGACGGTCCGCGCTACATCTGGTGGAACTTCGTGTCCTCGCGCCCCGAGCGTATCGAGCAGGCCAAGGAAGAATGGCGCCGGGGCCGCTTCGAGACGGTGCCAGGTGACGAGGAGGAGTTCATCCCCTTGCCCGAGAACGCGCGGCAGGTGATGCGCGCCGAAGGCGGGGTGCACTACCCGTGAGCCCTCGCCTTGCCGCGTCGGCTGTCGCGCTTGTAACGGTGTCCCGCTGCCCCGGTCTTTGCCGCCGACGAGCCCACCATGCTCGAGCTCGCCGGAATAGAGACTGTCGGGCGGACACCGCTTCAGCCTGCAGCAACCGGCTGACACTATACGCCAGCAGCGGGATAGACGACCTTGTTCTGCGCTGTTCTTTGTGCGCCTGGCGTCGGCACACCCGTGTGTACCAGGAGGCGGTTACGAAAGCCTTGCTATGCAGTAACCCCTTTGTAGAAAGGGTTTGGATCAAGTTCTGGCGGAGAGGGGGGGAGAAGGACCTCGTTTCCCCCGCTCAAGCATTCCAGGTGTTCTCGCCGAAGGAAGTCTCGCGACCCCCATCATGACTGTACCATGAGAACGTACCAATGGCAGGAGTTTCAAACGCGCGAGAAGACTTATACCAACTCCCATTGATCAGAACCCATGAGCCCATTGGCGCATTCCGATGGACATGATGCGCCAGGGTTGGGCTTCGATGTTTCGCCAAGCGCGGCAGGCATGGTCGAGGATGTCGTCGTAGGATTGGAAGATGCGGTTCGACAGCCAGTTGTCGCGTATGAACTGCCAGAGGTTCTCGACCGGGTTCAGTTCGGGCGCCTTGGGCGGCAGCGGCATCAAAGTAATGTTGTGGGGGATGGGGAGCTTCGGCGTCATGTGCCAGCCGGCCTGATCAAGCAGGACGACGGCGTGGGCGCCAGGCGCGACGTTGCGGGAGATCTCGGCGAGATGACATGCCATGGCGTGGGTGTCGCAGCGGGGCATGACGAGTGCGGCGCCCGCGCCCCGCTTCGGGCAGATCGCCCCGAACAGGTAGGCCGAGGCGGTGCGCTGGTCTCTGGGAGCCGAGGGTCGCGTTCCCCGTTTTGCCCAGCGGCGGGTGATCGGGTTCTTTTGGCCCACCCGCATCTCGTCTTGTGGGATGGTTCGCCTCCTCCTCGGCGGATATTTTCGCCGTCTCAACAAGGAGGCATGACATGACATTCAAGCAAATCGGCATCGATATCGGCAAAAACAGCTTCCACGTCGTCGGCCTTGGCACCGATGGCGACATCGTGCTGCGAAAGCAATTTACCCGTTCGCGGCTGCTGGCGTTTTTCGGTGATCGGCGCCGCGAGTGCCTGCGCGTTGCATTCGAGACGTGTTCAGGCGCGCATTGGCTTGCCCACCAACTGATCGCGATGGGACATGACGTCAAGCTGCTGACCCCGGAGAGCGTGCGGCCCTTCGCAAAAGCGCAGAAGAATGATTGGAACGATGCGCTGGCAATTGCCGAAGCCGCGCAACGGCCGGGCCGCCATGCGGTCGGGGTCAAATCCGAGGAACAGCTGGACATGCAGGCGCTCCACCGTGTGCGCCAACGGCTGGTAACGGCGCGAACCTCGATCATCAATCAGCTCCGCGGCCTGTTGCGCGAACGCGGCCTGGTGATCCCGTCAGGGCGGGCGCGTTTCGAACGCTACATTCAGACGGAATTGATGGAGGTCGGAAAGGTCGATCTTTCTGCGGTTTCGCGGGCGCTCTTCGAAACGCTCATTGCCGAATACACGATGATCGACGCTCGCGTTTCCAAGATCGACGACGAACTGGAAGCCTTCGCCAAATCCAATCCTGTCTGCCGGGCCTTGCTTCCCATTCCGGGCATCGGCGTGATCGTTGCGACAGCCCTTTACAGCGCCGTCGCGAATATCTCTGACTTCCGAACAGGGCGAGATCTCGCCGCGTTCCTCGGACTTGTGCCCAGACAGCGCTCGACCGGAGGCAAGACGATCTTGCTCGGGATATCGAAACGCGGAAACACCTACGTTCGAACGCTGATGATCCACGGCATGCGATCGGCATTTTACAATCGCAAAAAGCGGGAAAGTCGAATGGCGGAGTTTATGGAACGGCTTTGCGCACGGGGCATGCACACCAACAAGATCGTCGTCGCGAGCGCCAACAAGGTCGCCCGGATCGTCTGGGCGGTTTTATCCAGGAATAAACCCTTTCAGCCTATCGCCGCCTGAAGGCGCGAGGCTGAACGACTTGCGAGAAGAGGCCAATGGCACCGTGATTTGATCGGATGTGCAGCCTGATGGTTCCAGTAGATCGCCTTGCTTCGACCGGGACATGCAAAACCTGGTGGTGGCTGCAGATCAAAAAGTCTGATCGTCTTGTAAGGAACGCATCCCAGCGGCTCCCATTGTGGCTCGGGCAATCGCCCACGAACAAGCCGGATACGCTGAAGCAGGGTCTTCTGGGGCTATCGTTTCTTCTTGCAAACCGGAGGCGAACCATACACTGGAACCAGACTTCTACGGGCTTGCCGGCGGCCTCGCTCGCCGCGATCTTTGCCAGCGCAGTGAGGAAGTCTTTTTAAAAGCGTCGAGTTCGAACTCATTCTGCGCGTGATGGCGTGGGCGGGCAGAGAGTTTGCGGTAGCCCATGGCCCGCAGTTCGCGGCTCAGCGTTTGCACGCTTATGGGGATGCGGAACTCCTCGAACACCCATTGCGCCAGGTCTACGAGCCGCCAGCGCACCACCCCGTCGACGGCCGGGATCGGGCCCGCCTCAAGCTTGCCCGCCAGAGCCTGCCGCTCGTCCGGCCCTAGCCGCGAGGGCGCGCCGGGCGACTTGCGGTCCAGGAGACCGTCCAGGCCCTCGGCGTTGAAACGCACGACCCAGTCCCGCACGATCTGGCGCGTCACGTCTCCGACCTTGGCCGCATCGCTGCGCGTGCCGCCCTCGTAGATCGTCGCCAGTGCCAAAAGCCGGCGGGTCTGAGATGCGTCCCGAGAACGCCGAGCAGCCTGGCGAAGTGTGTTCGTATCGAAGTCAGAGCGAAGCGGAA
>NZ_JAZHLK010000026.1:0-59901 GCF_036549515.1 Aurantimonas sp. E1-2-R+4
GTGCCCTGGGCTCGTCGTCCTCCGCCTGAAAACGCGCGGGACAGAAACGCCTCCAGATCTTCATTGCTCGAAAAACCGTCCTGTGCGGCGTGCGAAGCGTAGGCGGGGCCGTCTGCGAAATCGCGATAGAACCGCTCATGCGGGCGCTCGGCTCCGCTGGCGTCGATTTCGCCCGCATCGAAGCGCCGGCGTTTTTCCGGGTCCTTGAGCAGGTCGTTTGCCGCCGAGAGGTCCTTGAACCTGCTCTCAGCCTCCTTGTCGCCCGGATGCAGATCCGGATGGTGCTTGCGCGCCAGTTTCTTGAACGCGGCCTTGATCTCCTTGCTGGTCGCGGAGCGGTCGACGCCGAGGGTCTCGTAAGGGTCCTTCATGCAACTGATTCCATGCCAACCATGCTTCGAATGCCCGTGTTCTTTATCGGTACTGCGCAACGCTCCGACGCCTCTGTTGCGGCGCCGATGGATGGCAGGCTCAAGCCGCCGCAGTCGGCAACTTGTCACGCACCCATTGCACGATCTGATTGGCCGACATCGCGCCCGAGGTTCTTGCCGTCTCCCGCCCATCCAGGAACAGGATCATCGTCGGAATGCCGCGAATGCCGAGGCGAGAGGCGGCTCCCTGTTCGGCTTCCGAATTGAGCTTGATCATGCGGACCCGCGGCTCCAGATCGCGCGCCGCGGCCTCATAGGCGGGCGCCATCGCCAGACATGGTCCGCACCAGGGGGCCCAGACATCGACGAGAACCGGCACGGTGCCGCGCGCGATCTGGCGGTCGAAATTCTCAGCACCGACATCCTCGGGATGGCCGGCGAACAGCTTCGCCCCGCATTTCCCGCATTTGGCGCCGCTGGCCGATCGCGACGGCGGCAAGCGGTTGACGCCGCCGCACTTGCTGCAAACCACACGGGTCTTGGTCATTCCGCTCTCCCTCCGCCTGGTTGGGTGCGATCTTCGCCCTGAAACGTCACCCGGCCGGCGCTCGCGCGATCGAGTCCTCCCATGATGTTGAGGAGTGTCGACTTTCCCGAGCCGGACGGACCCAGCATGACGACGAATTCGCCGGCCTCGAGTTCGGCGTCGACGCCGCGCAAGGCCCAGACCTCGACACCGCCGGTCCGGTAGACCTTGGTGACCCCCTGCATCTGGAAGACTGAAGTGACGCTGGCCATGCTGATCAGCCTATCGGTCGCGCGGCCTCGGCACGTTGACCTCCGTCAATTCCAGTTGCCGAGCGGCGCATCGGGCTCGCGGAAGCTCGCGTCTTAGCCGGACATCGCCCTGAGCGTGATCGCGAGCGCATATCGTCATTCACCGATCTCCAGAAGAGCCCGTCGTCGCAGAATGCGGATATCGCGCGAATCGACCAGCTCGATGAGCCGCTGTTCCTTGAGCCTGGTGAACGTCCGCGATACCGTCTCGATGGTCAGGCCGAGATGGTCCGCGATATCCATTCGCGACATCGGCAGATGGACGTGCTCGAGGTCGCCCTGCCGCTCGGCCATCTCGGCGAGGAAGCTCGCAACGCGTTCGAAGGCGGAGTGCCGAGCGAGCACTAAAAGATACCGTTGAGTCGTTCTCAGGCTCTGCAACGCCAAAGACAGTATGTCTGGATCGACACCATCACTGGTCGAGAGATGACGGCGGCAGATCCCGATGGCATTGATCGCCTCGGCAAAGAATTCTCGCTCCACGCCGGCTTCGAAGCCGAACGTTTCGCCAGCCAGATGGAATGCGATGATCTGCCGGCGGCCATCGGCCAGCAAGCGATAGACGCGAACCGCGCCGAACTCGACCCGGTAGAGATTGCCGGCCGGATCGCCCGCGGCGTAAATTTCCGCGCCCGCCTGGAAGAAGCTGACGATCTGCGGGCGGGGCGATGCGGCAGCAGATGGAAACGCCGGGTGATCGATCGTGAAGGGATGCGACCGCAAGGGCGCCTGGGCGAGCGTGGAAGCGAGCATTGTTGTTTCCCTTTCCGTTCTGGTGGGGGAAACCATGGCGCCGATCATGGTTGCGCGAAATTCGGTTATGTCCTTAGGGGAATTACGTAGCCTCAACGCGTTGCCGGACTTCCGGCAATGTTTTCAAGCTTTTGAATCAAAGCGTTGGGGCGAAGGCCGCACGTGATTTCACAGTGGCCTTGTTCAACCGCAAGGACCGAGAACTCCGCCGAACCGGGCTCGAGCTGGAAGGCCGCCCTCGGCGCGGCTCCCAGCACCGACTATCCGGCGATCATCACGCGCTTGCCGGGACCGGTTCTGGGTTCCTCCGCATTGATCCCGTGGCGGCATCTGGTGTTAGGTCTGGGCGTTCGATGATCCCAAACCATAATCGGAGAAACCAATGCACCAGGAAGGCGATTGGCAGATTGCAAAGGGGTCCATCCTCTTGGGCAGTGTACCCGAGGATGTCGCCGACATGATCCTGGCGCGGTCCGACGTCCGGAAGTTTGGCCGATCGGCGACGATCTTCCTGCAGGGCGATACCGCCAACAGCGTCTATATCGTGCTGGAAGGATGGGTGAAGCTGTTCCGGATCGCGCATAACGGGGCGGAGGCGGTGGTCGGAACCTTCACCAAGGGCCGAAGCTTCGGCGAGGCGGTGGCGTTTCGCGGCGACGTCTATCCGGTCGCCGCCGAGGCGGTCACCGATTGCCGGCTGATGCAGGTTCCCGCGGCAGTGGTGCTGCAGATGATGAAGTCGCAGCCGGAGCTTTGCATCTCGATGCTGGCGGCGACCTTCAAGCACCTGCACGCGCTGGTCGAACAGGTCGAGCAACTGAAGGCCCAGACCGGCGCGCAACGGCTGGCCGAATTCCTGCTCGACCTCTGCCACGTCGCCGAAGGCGCATGCACCGTGATCTTGCCCTACGACAAGGTGCTGATCGCGGGGCGGCTGGGCATGAAGCCCGAAAGCCTGTCCCGCGCCTTCGCGCGATTGAAGCAGAACGGCGTGGCGATCAGCCACAATCACGCAGCCATCGCGGATGTCGGACGGTTGCGCGGCTTTGTCGAAGAGGATCGCGCCGATGCCTGGAGCAAGGCCCAATGAGCGGGCGATTCGAGGCAGTCATCGCCGCGATCGACAGGGCCAATTCCGCCGATCCGACGCTGGAAGCGGAGACGCGGGAACCGGCGGCGCTTGTCTATGGCCGGCGGATGTCAGGGGAGCTCGACCGAATCTGCCCGGATGCGTCCGAGCATTTGCGGATTGCGGCGCGCGGACAGCACATCGAGCGTTGGAAGCTGCCGCGAAGCGCGTATCCCGACAGCCGCGAGGGCTATCACGCCTGGCGGAAAGCGCAGGCGCTGGCGCATGGCGCGCGGGTGGCGGAATTGATGATCGCGGCGGGCTATTGCGAGGCCGACGGGGCGCGTGTGGCGCAGATGCTGCGCAAGGAGGGGATCAAGCGCGACCCGGAGGTGCAGATGCTGGAGGACGTGATCTGCCTGGTGTTCCTGCGCTGGTATTTCGCGGATTTCGCCGCCAGGCACGACCATGAAAAAATCTTCGGCATCGTCGCCAAGACCGCGCGCAAGATGTCGGCCAAGGGACGCGCGCGCGTCGCCGCCGAATTCGATCTGCCGCCGGAGCTTGCGCCCGCGCTTGCGGTCTGAGGAACTGGCGGGCGGCGGCAAGGCAGGTCAAGAACTGCCCCGTCTTTGGTTCGTGCGCCTCTCAACGATCACAGGTCAAAGGATTGCTTCGAGCGATACGTTCGGATGGGCCTGCAGGACCGTTTTGATCGCATGGCGGGGCATCAGGCAGAAGGCGGTCGACAGGCCGTCGGCCAGCGCCGCGCTGTCTGCCGCTACCGACACCAGCCGCCAGCGGGCTTCGGCGTGCCCCGTCCGCGGATCGAGGATGTGACCGACGCGGCCGGCCTTGTCCAACGGCGTGCCGAGCGGCGCCGAGGTAGCCAGCGCGCGATCGCCGAGCGGGACCTCGCCGACGATCTCGCCGTCCGGCGTCGCGATCGCGGCGCGCCAGGGCGTTCGATCGGGGCGGCGGCCGAGAGCGGCGATCTCGCCCATGTCGATCAGAACGTCGGTCAGTCCGCGTGCGCGGACCAGCGCCGCCACCCGGTCGGCGATGTACCCTTGCGCGATGCCGTTGAGCGTCAAAGCCATGCCGTCGCGCCTGAAGCCGACCGCGTCCGGGCTGTGACGCAGATGCACCCAACCCGTCCGTTTCCTGGCCTCGGCAATCTCTTCGGCTTCGAGCCGCCGTTGCTCCTGCGCGGCCAGAGCGTGCAATTGCCATAGGGGCTGGATCGTCGGATCGAAGGCGCCGCCGGTCACGCGATGGAGCGAATCCGACAGGGCGAGGAGTTCGACCAGCTCGGCGGGCGGAGTATCCAGCCGTCCTTCAAGGTTCAGGCGGGCCAATGCCGAACCGGCGCGATACAGGCTGAAGATTCCCTCAAGCCGGTCGATCTCGGCCTGTGTCGCGGCAAAGATCTCGTCGGCGGCGTCACCCTTTATTCCGACCAGTGAAATGGAGGCCTCGGCGCCCAGTGCCGCGCCCCGCCAGCGTGTCATCGGCGCCCCGGCTAGAGCTTCACGAGGCAGGGCGGCGGCGGCGCAGATCGTCATGAAGCGGCGCCGGGTCAGGCATGGTGTCATGGTGAGTTCTCCCGCGCGGTCGGGGCCGTCGGACGGGCGCGTCGCTTCAGCACCAGGCAGGTGTTCGGATCGTGGTAGATCGTCTGGCAATGCAGGCAAAGCACGCATTCATTGGGATTGATCCGACCGATCGGATCGATGGCGCCAACCATGCATTTGGTTTCGCAAAGCCGGCATTCCCGTCCGCATTGGGGGCGGCGGCGAAGCCAGTCGAACAGCTTGAGCTTGGCCGGGATCGCCAGCGCCGCGCCAAGCGGGCAGAGATAACGGCAGTAGAACCGCTCGATGAACAGTCCCGCGACGAGAAGCGCCACGACGAAAAGAACGAAGGGCCAGGCCCGCATGAAGCGCATCGACATGGCGGTCTTGAAGGGCTCGATCTCGGCCAGCACCAGCGCCTGATCCATCGAATAGAACGACAGGCCGAGGATGGCGACGAAAGCCGTGTACTTGATGGCCCAGAGGCGCTCGTGAACGCCGAACGGCACCGCGATCTGCGGAATGCGGAGGCGCTTGGCGATCTCGTTGGTCAGCTCCTGCAGCGCGCCGAAGGGGCAGAGCCAGCCGCAATACACACCGCGGCCCCAGAACAAGAGCCCGAGGGCGACGAAGCCCCAGAGCATGAAGATCACCGGATCGATCAGGAAAGTTTCCCAACGAAAGCCGGTCAACAGCGATTGCAGGAACGCCACCACCTGAACAACGGACAATTGCCCACCGGCGATCCAGCCCAGCCAGACCAGTGTCACCGAAAGGAATGTGATCCGGCCCCAGCGCCAGAGCGCGGGGCGGCGCACGAACGCCTCCTGCAGGAAAAGGATCACCGCGAGGGTGGTCAGCATCAGGCCGACGCCGACGATCTCGAACCGCTTGCGCTGCCAGGCCGAGACCCACAGCGGCTCGGTTTCCGGCGCCATCTCCGGCGGCAGAAGAAACTGGGCCGGTAAGGTATAATCGACCGATATGCCCATCGAGACAGGTTCGCCGCCGGTGTCGCGGCTCGCCGTCACCTCGACCCGGAACGATAGGGCCGGATCGAAGCGGCCGGCAGGCAGCCGGAAGAGACTCATTTCCTTGACGTCGGGTGCGCCGGCGGCCGCGAGGCGGTCGATCCGGAGATAGTCCCCGCTTTCGAAGGTGATGGTTTTCTCATCCTGAATCACCGCGATCCGGTCGAATTCACCGGTGCGACGCCAGTCTGTGCCCCGATGCGAATGCAGGCCGCGAGAGGCGACGAACAACGCCGTCTCGCCGGGGCCCAATACCGCCATCGCCCGGGTGAAAAGCGCTTGGCCGAGGAGGTTTCGCCCGATCGTCGGCGGGTCGAGAATCCCGACCCAGAGATCGAGGAACGGCGCCTCGCCCGGCGGTGGCGGCATCTTGGCGGCGCTCAGCGCCACGCGCGCCTGATCGAGACTGACGGTGGTGCGCGCGAGCGCCCCTTCGGCCAGCAGCGCATCCCAGGACATCGGTCTGAAGCCGATCTGGTCGATCGCCGTTCCCCGCCCTTGCGCCAAGGCAAGCGTGCGGGCGGTCCGCAGAATGGCGTCGCGGATCACGCCGGTCGACACGGTCGCGCGCGAAATCACATCCGGAAGGTCGGGACGGTCGGCGAAGTCGATGGTCGGCTGGCGAGTCAGATCGACACCGGCAAAGCCGTCGACATAGTCGGCGATGTCCGATTCAGAAATTCCCAAGGTCAGGACCGGTTCGCTTTGACGGATGAGCCGGGCGCCCGCGATGCGGCCGTCGCGCGTCACGGCGACGAGAATATCGATCGGCCGCCCCGAATAACCGACGGATTCGGTGATTTCCCAGGTCGAGGCGATGTGGCCGATCAGGCCGTCCGGTGTCGTGACCGACCAGCCGGGCACCGCCCCCTCCTCGCGCGTCAAGGCAAGGGGACCGTCACGAGCGAACAGGCGGGCGGCCAACGCCAGATCGGGTTTTGCCGCCGCCTCCTCGCTTTTGACTTGCAGCAGGCCATCGGCCAGCGCGCCATCTCCCAAACCCGGGGAGGCGAAGGCCATGACGAATATGATCAAGGCCTGCCTCAGCCGCATCACTGAACATCCTTTCGCTTTTCGCCACGATGATGCCGCTTCCCCATCGGCACCTTGATGAAAGTCAAGGAACGTCGTCGGCCGGGGGGGCATCTTCCGCTTTGAACCTACCCGCCAACGGAGGCCGCCCCATGAAAACCATTCGCGAAACGCGGAGCTTGAAGCTCTTAGCCAGCATCGCGTTGCCGCTTGCGCTCGCGGCGACGGGCGCTGCCGCACAGGAGAAGCCGAAGGGGCATGGCGATTCGCCAGCCGCGAAATACGTCTACAGCGCCACCTCGCTCGGCGAGATCGGCGTGGAAATCCCGGGTCTCAAGCCTGACGATCCGGTCATCACCCAGGACGAATTCAATACGGCCGCCACGATTTACTTCGAACGCTGCGCCGGCTGCCACGGCGTGCTGCGCAAGGGCGCGACCGGCAAGGCGCTGACCCCCGACATCACCCGCCAGAACGGCTACGAATATCTGCGGGATTTCATGACCTACGGGTCGCCCGCCGGCATGCCGAACTGGGGCACCTCAGGTCAGCTCTCCGAAGAGCAGATCGACATGTTGGCCCGTTACCTGCTGATCGAGCCGCCGGCGCCGCCGGAGTTCGGCATGCCGGAGATGCTCAAGACCTGGAAGGTCCTGGTCGCGCCGGCGGACCGGCCGACGGAAAAGATGAACGACATCGATATCGACAATCTGTTTTCCGTGACCCTGCGCGACTCTGGCCAGATCGCGCTGATCGACGGCGCGACCTACGAGATTCACACGGTGATCGACACCGGCTACGCGGTGCATATCAGCCGCATCTCGGCCTCCGGCCGCTATCTCTTCGTCATCGGCCGCGATGCCAAGGTCAACATGATCGACCTGTGGATGGAAACGCCGGCGACGGTGGCCGAGATCAAGATCGGCGCCGAGGCGCGCTCGGTCGAGACCTCCAAGATGGAGGGCTGGGAAGACAAATACGCCATCGCGGGCGCTTATTGGCCGCCGCAATACGTCATCATGGACGGTGATACGCTGGAGCCGAAGAAAATCGTCTCGACGCGGGGCATGATCTACGACAGCCAGGAATATCACCCTGAGCCACGCGTGGCGGCGATCGTCGCGTCGCACTACCGCCCCGAGTTCATTGTGAACGTCAAGGAGACCGGCAAGATCCTGCTGGTCGACTACTCCGACATCAAGAACCTCAAGGTCACCGAGATCGAGGCCGAGCGGTTCCTGCACGATGGCGGCTTCGACTCCACCAAGCGCTATTTCCTCACCGCCGCGAACGCGCGCGGCAAGGTCGCGGTGATCGACACCAAGGAAGGCGAGCTAACCGCGTTGCTGGAGACCGGCGGTCAGACCCCGCATCCCGGCCGCGGCGCCAATTTGAACCATCCCGTCTACGGGCCGGTCTGGGTGACCTCGCATCTCGGCGACGAGACCATCGCGCTGATCGGGACCGACCCGGAAGGACATCCCGACAACGCCTGGAAAGTGGTGCAACAGCTCGAGGGGCTGGGCGGCGGTTCGCTGTTCGTGAAGTCGCACCCGACCTCGAACCATCTTTATGTCGATGCGCCACTGAATCCCGACGCTGAGGTGACCGCCTCGATCGCGGTCTTCAAGGTCGACGAACTCGACAAGGAAGAGCCCGAATACACGGTGCTGCCAATCGTCGAATGGGCGGGCATCGCGGAAGGCCAACCCCGCGTCGTGCAGGGCGAGTTCAACAAGGCGGGTGACGAAATCTGGTTCTCGGTCTGGAACGCCAAGGATCTGGAATCCGCCATCGTGGTCGTCGACGACAAGACGCTGGAGCTGAAACACGTGATCAAGGATCCGCGGCTGATCACACCGACCGGCAAGTTCAACGTCTTCAACACCCGCCAGGACGTCTACTGACGCGCGCCCGGGGCGGCGGCACACGCCGCCCCAACTCGATCAGTCCGGGAGAAAGCTATGAAGACGCGTGGACGGGTGTTTCTGGTCGGGGCGGGTCCAGGCGATCCGGAGCTTTTGACGTTGAAAGCGGCGCGCGTGCTGGAACTGGCGCATGTCGTGGTCCATGACCGCCTGGTGTCGCCCGAGGTGCTGGCGCTGGCGCCGCCGACGGCTCGGCTTGTCCCGGTCGGCAAGGCGCCGACCTCCCATCCGGTGCCGCAGGAGCGTATCAACGAAATCCTCGTCGAGCTGGCACTCGAAGGGCAGACGGTGGTGCGATTGAAGGGCGGCGATCCTTTCATCTTCGGTCGCGGTTCGGAAGAGGCCGAAGCCTTGCGGGCAGCGGGAATCCCGGTCGAAATCGTCCCCGGCATCACGGCGGCGCAGGGGGCGGCCTCCGTCACCGGTGTGCCGCTGACCCATCGCGGGCTGGCGACAGGCGTGCGCTACGTGACCGGACACTGTCGAAGCGACAGGCCGCTCGACCTTGAATGGCTGGGATTGGCGGACACCCAGACCACGCTGGTCGTCTATATGGGGGCCGCCAACATCGCCGAGATTTCCGAACGGCTGATCGCGCACGGCATGCCCGTGGCGACGCCCGTGCTGGCGATCGCCAATGCGACGACGCCGCGCGAGCGGCGGCTGACCTCCCGTCTGGACCGGATCGCCAGCGACATGGCCGAGGCGCGTCTCACCGGCCCGGTGCTGTTTCTGATCGGCGATGTCGTCTCGCTTTACCGCTCGTCACCCGCCGAAATGTTCACGCATCTTGCCGCCGTTCATGCGCCGTTGGCTCATGCGTGAGGTTCTGGTGGCCCTTTTGCTCGTTATCGGGGCACCGGCCTTGGCGCAGGAGCTGCCGCCGGGCCGGGCGGCCGAACTTGAGCGTTTGGTGCTGCAGGATTGCGGCTCATGCCACGGAATGACGCTGAAAGGCGGGCTCGGACCGGATATCCGCGCCGAGACGCTGGCCGGGACGCAGCCCGACGGGCTTGTCGCCATCATTCTCGATGGCGTTCCGGGAACCGCGATGCCGCCCTGGCGCCCGCTCCTCAGAGATGAAGAGGCGGCCTGGATCGCCGGCTATCTCTTGGACGGAGGCAACGAATGAGCCGTGGCTTTTCCCTTGGCCTGATCATGCTGGCGTCGATTTCCGCGGTCTTCCTTGGCGTTGCCCAAGCGCAGGAGCCCCGCGCCACCGGCGATCTGGGCGTGGTTGTAGAACGGGCCTCGGGCTCGCTGCTGATCATCGACCAGTCCGAGCACGCCGCGATCGGGCGGGTCGAGGGCCTGGGCGATCTGTCCCATGCTTCGGTAGTATTCTCGGCGGACGAGCGTTTCGCCTTCGTCTTCGGCCGCGACGGCGGGCTGACCAAGGTCGATCTGCTGACCCAGTCGATCGCTGGCCGCGTCGTGCAATCGGGCAACGCCATCGGCGGCGCAATTTCCGACGACGGGCAACTCGTCGCGGTCTCGAACTACGAGCCGGGCGGCGTGCGCGTCTTCGATGCCGAAACGCTGGAGAGCGTCGCCGACATCCCGACCGGGTCGAAGACCATCGGCCTGGTCGACGCGCCGGGGCGGCGCTTCGTCTTCACCCTGTGGGACGCGGGGGAGACGTGGATCGCGGACTTTTCCGGTGAGGAGCCGGCGATCACCCGGATCGGCGGGATCGGGACGAACCCCTATGACGCGCTGATCACCGGCGACGGGCGGCACTACATCGCGGGGTTGTTCGGCGAGGACGGGCTGACGGCGCTCGATCTCTGGCAGGAACCGCCGGTTCCGCGGCGGATTCTGTCGGGCTACGGAAAGGGCAAGGAACCGCTGCCGGTCTACAAGATGCCGCATCTGGAAGGCTGGGCGCTGGCGGGCGACCGTTTTGTCCTGCCCGCCGTCGGACGACATGAAGTGCTCTGGGTCGACAGCCGGACATTGGCTGAGGTGGGGCGCACAGCCACCCATGGCCAGCCAGTCTTCGCCGTCGCCCGGCCGGACGGGCGCCAGGTCTGGGTCAATTTCGCCCACCCCTTGAACGATACGATCGAGGTAATCGATACGCTTTCGGGCGAGGTGATCCACACGCTGACGCCGGGACCCGCCGTCCTGCACATGGAGTTCACCGCCCGCGGTCACGAGGTCTGGGTCTCGGTCCGCGATGCCGGGCGTGTGGACATCTACGACGCGCGCAGTTTCGAGAAGCTGGGCGAGATCGCGGCGGAGAGCCCGTCGGGGATTTTCTTCACCGCGCGCGCCCACCGGACGGGGCTCTGAGCGATGAGCTTGACCGTCGACATCATCGACCGCGCGCTGCTCGACAATTGGCAGCGGGATTTTCCGCTGGTACCCCGGCCGTTTGCCGCGATTGCCGAGCGGATGGACCTTCGCCAGAAGGACGTTCTGAGCCGGCTCGCCGAGATGGAGGCCGTTGGCGCAATCAGCCGCGTCGGCGCCACCTGCCGGCCGGGCACCGCGGGCGCGAGCACGCTGGCCGCCGTCGCTGCTCCCGAATGGCGGATCGACGAGATCGCCGCCCTCATCGGCGGCGAGCCGGGCGTGAACCACTCCTATCTGCGCGAGAACCGCTGGAACATCTGGTTCGTGGTGACCGGCCCCGATCGGCTCCATGTCGACGCGACGCTTGACCGCATTCGTGCGCGCACGAAACTTGAGGTCCTCGATCTGCCGCTGGTGCGCGCGTTCAATGTCGATCTGGGCTTCTCGCTCGACGGCGCCGGCCACGTGCCGCCGGCGCGCGAACATATCGACGCCGGCGTACTGGAACCGGAGGACCGGCCGATCATGCAGGCGCTCTCGACCGGCCTGGCGCTGGTGCCCCGTCCTTTTGCCGAATTGGGCCGCGCGCTCGGTCGGTCCGAGGCGGACGTGCTGGCACGGGTCAAGGCGCTTGCCGCGGCCGGTATCCTGTCGCGGATCGGTGTGATCGTGCGCCATCGCGCACTCGGCTGGCGATCCAATGCCATGGTGGTCTGGGAGGCGGACGAGGCCGATCTGGGCCGCATCGGACCTGCGCTGACCGCCGTGCGCGGCGTCACGCTCTGTTATCAACGGCGCGCGGCGCCCGGCGTCTGGCCCTATACGCTCTACTGCATGATCCACGCCCGCAGCCGCGACGAGGCGATGGCGGTGCTCGATCGCGCCAGCAGCGAGGTCGGCCTTCAGGATGCTCCGCATCAGGTGCTGTTCAGCATTCGCTGCTTCAAGCAGACGGGAGCGTTGGTGGCGTCCACGGAAGGAGCAGCGGCATGAAGCGCTCCGCGCTCGAACTCGACGCGACCGACCGGCTGATCGTCAACGCTTTGCAAGAAGGGTTTCCGCTCACGCCGCGTCCCTATGCGGAGGCGGCGACGCGGCTCGGCCTGAGCGAGAGCGAGCTGATGTCGCGGCTGGGACGCATGCGCGAAACCGGCGTGATCACGCGCTTCGGCCCGTTCTACGACGCGGCCGCGATCGGAGGGGCCTTCTGCCTGTGCGCGATGGAGGTCCCGGCCGAGCATTTCGAGGCCGTGGCGGATGCGGTCAACGCCCATCCGGAGGTCGCGCACAATTACCAACGCGAGCATCGTCTCAACATGTGGTTCGTGCTGGCGACCGAAACGGCGGAGGCGGTCGAGGCCGTCGCCGATGAAATTGAGGCGGAGACGGGGATTGCCGTGCTGCGGTTTCCGAAGCTGCAGGAATTCTTCATCGGTTTCAGGGTGGCGGCATGAGCATCGACGCGATCGACCGCGGGATCATCGAGGCCACCCAGGCGGGGCTTCCGCTGACGCCCGCGCCCTATGCCGCGATCGCGGCGGAGTTGGGACTGGACGAAGCTGAGGTGATCGCGCGCATGACGGCCATGCGGGAACGCGGCGTGATCCGCCGCATCGGGGCAGCGCCCAATCATTACGCGCTCGGCATGACCGCCAACGGTATGACGGTCTGGGACGTGGAGGACAGCGCCGCGGCGCGGATTGGCGCCGAGGTGGGCGCGCTCGACTTCGTCTCGCACTGCTATCTGAGGCCCCGCGCGCAACCCGTCTGGCCTTACAATCTCTTTGCCATGGTGCATGGCAGCGATCGCAACCAGGTCGAGGCGAAACGCGAGCGCATCGCGGCATTGCTCGGTCCCGCCCGCCGCAGCGGCGACATCCTCTATTCGACCCGCATCCTGAAGAAAACCGGTCTGCGGCTCGGCCGCAAAGGAGGGCGCTGATGTTCCGCCTCTCGCATTATATGCGTCAACTGGTCGACCCGACCCCGGTGCGCGCGCGCCGCGGGCCGGTCAAGCCGGTGGTGATCTGGAACCTGACCCGGCGCTGCAACCTGCGCTGCCGCCACTGTTACACCAGTTCAGCGGATGTGGCGTTTCCCGGAGAACTGACCCATGAGCAGGCGATGGGCGTCTTGGAGGATCTCGGCGATTTCGGTATCCCCGCGCTGATCCTTTCCGGCGGAGAACCGCTGGCCCGCCGCGACGTCTTCGAGATTGCCGAGCGGGCGCGGCAGATGAAGATGTATCTCGCGCTCTCGACCAATGGCACCGCCATCGTCGGCGCGACGGCCGACCGGGTGGCCGAGATCGGCTTCGACTATGTCGGCATCAGCCTCGACGGGATCGGCGAGACCAACGACTGGTTCCGGGGCAAGGTCGGCGCCTTCGACGAGGCGCTGGCGGGCGTGCGGGCCTGCAAGGAGCGCAACATCAAGGTCGGCCTGCGCTTCACCATCACCGAGGACAACGCCCATCAGTTGTCCGAAATGCTGGCGCTGGCCGATGCGGAAGGGGTGGACAAGTTCTACCTGTCGCATCTGGTCTATGCCGGACGGGGCGACAAGCACCGCGGCGAGGACGTTGGCTGGTCGCGGACGCGCCATGCGATGGAGCTTCTGATCGATCGCGCGTGGGTCGCGGCGGCCGAAGGCATGCCGCTGGAGATCGTCACCGGCAACAACGACGCTGACGCGGTCTATTTCCTGCGCTGGGCCGAACGCCTATTCCCGGCCGAGCGGGTCGCGCATCTGCGCGCGCATCTGGAGGCCTGGGGCGGCAATTCCTCCGGTCTGGGCGTGGCCAACATCGACCCGCAGGGCAACGTGCATCCCGACACCTATTGGTCGGACTACACCATCGGCAGCGTCAAGGAGCACCGCTTCTCCGAACTGTGGACCGGTGACGACCCGATGCTGGCGCAGCTCCACCGCCGTCCGCGCCCGCTGAAGGGCCGTTGCGGGGCTTGCGCCTATCAGAGCGTGTGCGGCGGCAATACTCGAATCCGTGCATTGCAGCTCACAGGCGACCCCTGGGCCGAGGATCCTGCCTGCTACATGAGCGACGCTGAGATCGGGGTCAAAGCGGGTGGGCGCCTGACTGTCACGCCGTTTCGGGGAAAGAGCCATGATCCGGTTCATCGTTTTCACTAGCCTGCTGCTGACGGCCTTCGCCGGGGCGGTGCAGGGCGAGCCGCGGGCGCAGTATTCGCGGTATTGCGCCGAATGCCACGGCGCCGACCGACTCGGCGGCACCGGGCCGGCGCTGATCCCGGAGACGCTGAAACGCATGCGCGGGCCGAAGCTTGGCGTAGTGATCGCCGAAGGCCGCGCCGCGACGCAAATGCCCGGCTTCGCCGACACCCTGAGCCCGGACGAGATCGCCGCTCTCGGCGATTACCTGACCACGTCGCTGGCGAAAATCCCGGACTGGGGTCCGGGGCAGATCGAACAAACCCGGACGCTCGACCCGGACTATGTGCCCGTCACGGCCCCGGCCTTCGACGCCGATCCTTTGAACCTGTTCCTCGTCGTCGAGACCGGCGATCATCACGTCAGTGTCGTCGACGGGGACAGCTTTACGGTGCTGGATCGCTTCCCGACGCCCTTTGCCGTGCATGGCGGGCCGAAATTCACGCCCGACGGGCGGTTCGTCTTCATCATGTCGCGCGACGGTTGGGTGCAGAAATACGATCTGTGGAGCCTTGCCGAGATCGGCCGTGTCCGCGCCGGGTTGAACAGCCGCAACATCGCGATCTCCAAGGACGGCAAGCATCTGGCGGTGGCGAACTATCTGCCGCGCACCCTGACCATCCTTGCGACCGCCGATTTGTCGGTGGAGAAAGTCTTTGAGGTGGCGGACAAGGACGGCACGCCCTCGCGGGTATCCGCCGTCTATCAGGCGCCGCAGCGCGACAGTTTCATCCTGGCGCTCAAGGATGCGCCGGAGATTTGGGAAATCGCGACCGATCCCAATGCCGCACCGGTCTATGAGGGCTATGTCCACAGTTACGAGAAGGGGATGGTCGAAGCGATCGCGGGGTCCGAGGGGCTGTTCGCGCTGCGCCGGATTGCGGTGACGAGCCCGCTCGACGACTTCTTCTTCACGCCGGATTATCGCCACCTGATCGGCGCGGCGCGCGACGGCGAACGCGGGGTGGTGGTGAACCTGACCGTCGGTCGCGAGATCGCGGAACTGCCGCTGCCCGGCCTGCCGCATCTCGGCTCGGGCATCTCCTGGATCAGAGACGGCCGGCGGGTGATGGCGACGCCACATTTGAAGCAGGCGCGGCTGTCGGTCATCGACATCGAGACCTGGCAGGTGGTCAAGACGATCGAGACCCTCGGTCCCGGCTTCTTCCTGCGCAGCCACGAAAACAGCCGCTATGTCTGGGCCGACGTGTTCTTCGGCCCGAACCGCGACGCGATGCATGTAATCGACAAGCAGACGCTGGAGATCGTCAAGACCCTGCGTCCGGTTCCCGGCGCCACCGTCGCCCATGTCGAGTTCGATCGGGACGGCAAGTATGCGCTGGTCAGCGTCTGGGAGGATGAGGGCGCGGTCATTGTCTACGATGCGCAAACGCTCGAGGAAGTCACCCGGTTGCCGATGAGAAAGCCCTCGGGGAAGTACAATGTCTGGAACAAGATCAGCTTTTCGGATGGCACCAGCCACTGAGTCGCGCGCCGCGCTCATCGTCGCGCACGGCTCCCCCTCGGCGCCCGGGCGGCCCGAGGAGGACCTGCACGCGCTGGCCGATCGTGTGGCGGCGAGGCTTCACGGCTGGACCGTGCGGGGCGCGACGCTCGCCGGTCGCGGCACGCTCAAAGCCACGCTCGACACGCTCGGAAGCCAGCAGGTGTCGATCTATCCATTGTTCATGTCGGACGGCTGGTTTGTCAGCCGCGAGTTGCCGCGGCGGATCGGCGAGCTCTGCGACGGCGCCTTCGCGATGCTGTCGCCGCTAGGCCTCGATCCGTCTCTGCACGCGTTCTGCCTCGATTGCGTGCGCCGCGCTGCGTCGGAGCGAGATTTATCGCTGGAGGAGACCACGATCCTTCTCGCCGCGCATGGATCGCCGTCGGATCCCCGGCCACGCGAAGCCGCCGAGAAGGCCGCGCGCTTTATCGCCGCCGCCGGGCTGTTTCGCGACGTTCGCGTCGGCTTCGTGGACGAGGTTCCGTATCTTGCCGAGGCGGCGCGGCTCAATGGCCCGGCCCTGTGCCTGCCGTTCTTTGCCGGGCATGCGGGGCATGTCGATGTCGATTTGCCCCGGGCTCTCGCCGAAGCGGCCTTTCCTGGCCCGATGCTCGATCCCGTGGGGATGCGGCCGGAGATCGCGCAGATCGTCGCGGCCGCGCTGTCGATGCATGCCGCGCGGATCGCGGCTTGAAAGCCTCCGCCGCTGACCACCGTAGGTTGGCATAATCGGTTTTTCGTCTGTTCCCGGAGCCGGCAATCGCCTCCCGCCGTAGCTGGCCATGTTCATGCCCACCTTCGCCTTCGGTGCCGCGCTCAGGCGCTTTCGGCACGAGAATTTCCAATACTTGACTTTCGTCAAGCCGCCGCTGCCCGGGCGTCGGTATTCTTGAAAGGTCTCGATTCGAGGTCCTTAGGGAAGGTTCTGCAATGGCCGACGAACAGGAAACCCCGCGCCCGGAGCGTATCCCATTCATGCAGCAGCTTCTCGACAACCCTTTCCTGCTGCTGGTGTTCGGGATCACCATCCCCACGGTTCTTTATCTGATCTGGGGCGTGATGGAGATCGTCACAATTCCGCTCGCCCAATAGGAGTCCAACATGGCCATAACTCCTCCCCAGAACCGAATTTGGTGGAACGAGCCGATCCACAAGATCGAGTTGAGCTGGATTGTCATCGCCTTCCTCTGGGGTCTGTTCATGTTCTTCTTCATGATCGCCTGGCACTTCATCGGCGACCAGAACCTTGCGAATGAGACCTACCGGATCAACCCGGACAAATATGTCGAAAAGGTCGAGGCGTTCGCCGAACAGTGGCAGGTCGGCGAGGAGGAGGGCGTGCCGGTGGTCCGCCCGCCGGCCGGTGAGGAGGTCTATTTACTCGCGCGTCTCTGGGAGTGGTGGCCGATTCTCGAGCTGAAGAAGGACCAGAGCTACCGCATCCATATGAGTTCGGCCGACTGGCAGCACGGTTTCTCGCTGCAGCCGACCAACATCAACATCCAGGTCCAGCCTGGATACGAGCATGTCATCACCCTGACGCCGACCGAGGCGGGGGAGTTCGGCATCGTCTGCAACGAGTATTGCGGCATCGGTCATCACCAGATGACCGGCCGGATTCGCGTGACTGAATAAAGGAGAGCGCCATGACCACGATCGATGCAGGCATCGCGCCGGGCGCTTTTTCCGAGGCCGTGTTCCGCAAATGCGGCTACACCGGGCTGAAGGTGGACGTCGCCGCTCAGCGACTGATCAAGGCCAATGCGGTGGCCGCCGTCGTCTTTCTCATGCTCGGCGGGCTGATGGGGGTGGCGGTGGCGCTGACCCGCTGGCCGGCGGTGCATCTTCTGCCGGCCGAGTGGTTCTATCTGGTCCTGACCGGGCACGGCGCCAATGTGCTGCTCTTCTGGATCATATTCTTCGAGATCGCGATTCTCTATCTAGCCTCGGCGGTTCTCCTGAACTCGCGTCTCGCGGCACCCAAATTCGCCTGGCTCGGCTTCGTGCTGATGATCGTCGGCGCGTTGATGGCGAACTACGCGGTGCTGCGCGGCGACTCATCCGTGATGTTCACCTCCTACCCGCCGATGATGGCGTCGTCCTGGTTCTATCTATCGCTGATTCTCTTCTCGGTCGGCGCACTGATCGGGGTCGCGGTCTTCTTTGGTACTCTGGTCATCGCCCGCGCCGAGCGCACCTATGAGGGATCGATACCGTTGGTCACCTTCGGCGCACTGACCGCGGCGATCATCGCGGTATTCACCATCGCCTCCGGCGCGATCATCCTGATCCCGACCTGGCTCTGGTCGCTCGGGCTGATCTCGAATATCGATCCGCTGATGTACAAGGTGATCTGGTGGGGCATGGGCCACTCCTCGCAGCAGATGAACGTCTCGGCGCATGTTTCGGTCTGGTATCTGATCGCGGCGCTGGTGGTGGGGGCGAAGCCCTTGTCCGAGAAGGTCAGCCGGACCGCCTTTTTGATGTACATCCTGTTCCTGCAGCTCGCCTCGGCGCACCATCTGCTCGCCGAGCCCGGCATGAGCGCCGAGTGGAAGATCATCAACACCTCTTACATGATGTATCTGGCCGTCATGGGCTCGATGATTCACGGACTGACTGTGCCCGGCGCGATCGAGGCGGCGCAGCGGCGCAACGGCTTCCGGAAGGGCTGGTTCGAGTGGCTGCAGAAGGCGCCCTGGGGCAACCCGGCCTTTTCGGGAATGTTCCTCAGCCTCGTCATGTTCGGCTTCATCGGCGGCATCTCCGGCGTCGTGCTCGGCACCGAACAGCTCAACGTCCTGATGCACAACACCATCTATGTGCCCGGCCATTTCCACGGCACGGTCGTCGCCGGCACCACGCTCGCCTTCATGGCGGTGACCTATCTGTTGTTGCCGCTCATCTTCCAACGCGAGGTCATCTGGCCGAAGCTGGCGAAGTGGCAGCCCTATCTGTTCGGCATCGGCGCCGGAGGCATCTCGCTGTTCATGATGGGGGCGGGCACCCTCGGCGTCGCGCGGCGGCACTGGGACATCACCCTGACCGATGCAGCGCATGCCTTCGAGTATGCGCCCGGTGCCTTCCTGATGATGGGGCTGAACGGCATCTTCGCTCTCATCGCGGGCGTGGGCGGCGCGCTCTACATCCTGATCACGGTTGGCACCGTGTTCTTCGGCAAGAAGCTCGACACCGCAGGAGCGCAGCCGATGCACTTCCCGCTGCACGCACAGGGACCGTATGCGGCATCGCACTACGGCAGCGAGGGCACGGTCAAGCTGCCGGGCACGATCGTTTTGGTGACGATCTTCTTCGTCTCCTTTGTGCTCTACTACTTCGTCAACTGGAAGTATCTGTCCGACCTCTGGCTGTTCCGGTAAGGGCGAAGCGATGCTGGCCGCGCTCCGCATAACCGGTTCGATCCTGAAGCTGAGGATAGGCTTCGCCGTCGCGCTGGCGGCGCTGGCCGGGATGCTGGCCGGCGAGGGCGCGCTCTCGCCAGTTCAGGCCAGTGTCTTCCTGCTCGCGGTCCTCGGCGCTAGCGGGGCGGCCGGCGCCTTCAACCATTACTGGGAGCGCGAGAGCGACCGGGACATGCGGCGGACCCACGCCCGGCCCTTCGCCAGCGGCCGCCTGAAGCCCGGTCCGATCTGGCCGGTGACCTTCGCCGGCCTGCTGCTCGCCTCGCTGGTCATGGCCTGGTCGGTCGGAGGTTCACTGGCGGCGTTCTGGCTGTTTCTCGGCGCCATCACCTATGGCTGGGTCTATACCGTATGGCTGAAGCGGCGGAGCGTGTGGAACATCGTGGTCGGCGGCGCGTCCGGCAGTTTCGCCATCCTCGCCGGCGCGGCGGCGGTCGGCGGCGAAATGCAGGCGACGCCGGTGATCCTCGCCCTCGTCATGTTCTTCTGGACGCCGCCGCACTTCTGGTCGCTGGCGGCGGCGAAGGGCGACGACTATCGGCGGTGCGGCGTGCCGATGCTGCCAGTGATCGTGTCCGAAAAGGTATGGGCGCCGATCATCCTCGGTCACGCAGCGGTGTTGCTGGTGCTCTCCCTCTTACCGCTCGCCACCGGCATGGGTCTGGTCTACGGCGTCTTCGCGCTGGCCGGCGGCGGGCTGTTCCTGTGGCGCTCGGCCCAGCTCTGGGCGGCGCCGTCGCGGCAAACCGCGATGGCCAATTTTCGCGCTTCGCTCGTGCAATTCGCGCTGCTTGTCACGGGCGTCTATCTCGACGCTGCGGTCCGATGGGCGACCTGATCCGCCGCTTTGTCGGTATTGCGCTCCTGTTCGCGGTGGCCATACCGCTCCGGGCCGAAGGCGCCGAGAGTTTTGATCCGATCGCGGTGGTAGCCGCGAGCGAGGCGGCGTTGGGCCGACTCGTGGGCGACTACACGCTGGTCGACCGTCATGGCGCGTCGCTCCCGCTGGCCGAGCTTCGCGGCCGGCCGCTGGTGGTCAGCATCGTCTATACGAGTTGCTCGTCGGTCTGTCCGCCGACGACGCAGCGGATAATCGAGGCGGTCGAGGAGGCGCGTCGCGTCTTCGGCGCGCAGCAATTCTCGGTGCTGACGCTCGGCTTCGACGCCCGCAACGACACGCCGTCCCGGCTCGACGCCTTCGCCAAAACACAGCGTATTCCCGAGGCGGACTGGCGGCTCGCCAGCGCCGACGCGGCGACGCTGCGGCGGCTTCTCGCCGATGTCGGTTTCAGCTATCGCGCCGCCGCCGGCGGCTTCGAGCATATCACCCAGACGACGATCCTCGACGCAGAGGGACGCGTCTACCGCCATATCTATGGCGACGACTTTCCGATCCAGATGCTGCTGGAACCGCTCAAGGACCTGATCTACGGCACGAGCCTGCGCGGGATCACCCGCGAGGGCCTGATCGATCGGATCAAGTTCATCTGCACGACCTACAACCCGGCGACCGGCGTCTACGAATTCGACTATGCGATCGGCTTCGGCATCGTGCTCGGCGGGCTCTCGCTGATCCTGACGGGGATCGTCATCCTGCGGCTCTGGCTGGGCAACCGGCGGCCGGTGGGGCGATGTCGGGACGAGGTATGAGAGCCGTCGGTACTACCCTGAGCCGCGGCTTCGACCGGGTCGAACGGGCACTCGACGCCATCTTCGGACCCGAGTGGAATCCGATGGCCCAGCTTGGCACGCTCGGCTGGTTCCTGTTCTGGATCGTCACGGCGACCGGGGTCTATCTCTTCATCTTCTTCGATACCGGCGTGGTGAACGCCTATACGTCGATCGAGTGGCTGACCAACGACCACTGGTTCCACGCCGGCATTGCGCGCAGTTTTCACCGCTACGCGTCCGATCTGATGATCGCGGTCATGCTGGTTCATCTGGTTCGCGAGTTCGCCAGGGGGCGCCATCGCGGCGCGCGATGGTTCTCCTGGATCACCGGCGTGCCGCTGATCTGGCTGGTCTATATCTCCGGCATCACCGGCTATTGGCTGGTCTGGGACCGCCTGGCGCAATACGTCGCCATCGCCAGCACCGAGCTGCTCGATTGGCTGCCCATCTTCGGCGAGCCGATCGCGCGGAATTTTCTCACGCCCGAGGCGTTGAGCGGGCGGTTCTTCACCCTCCTGGTGTTCCTTCATATCGCGGTGCCGCTGATCCTGTTGCTGGTGATGTGGATCCATATCCAGCGGATCACCAATGCCCGGACCGCGCCGTCGCGGGAACTCGGCGGCATCGTTCTGGCCGGCCTTTTGATCGCCTCGCTGCTGCTACCCGCCCGCTCGCAAGCCGCGGCCGATCTGGCGATGGTGCCGGCGCAGGTCGGTATCGACTGGTTCATCCTGCCGCTCTATCCGGTGATGGATATGGTGCCGGCGGGCGCGATCTGGGCCGGGTTGGTGCTCTTCAGCGTCGGAATGTCGGCCCTTCCCTGGTTGCCGCCCAAGCCCCGTCCGGCGCCGGTCGAGGTGTTCCTCGACCATTGCAATGGCTGCAACCGTTGCGTCGAGGACTGCCCCTACGGCGCGGTCACACTGGTGCCGCGCACCGATGGCGCGCCGTTTCCCCACCAGGCCGAAGTCGACCCCGATCGTTGCGTCGCCTGCGGTATCTGCATGGGGTCATGCCCGTCCTCGACGCCGTTCCGCCGCTCCATCGATCTGGTGACCGGGATCGACCTGCCCGACCTGCCGCTGAAGATGGTGCGCGAGCAGGTGATCGAGGCCGCTGTGGCGCTGGAAGGGGCGGGACGGGTGCTGACGCTGGCCTGCGCCCATGGCGCGGCGGGAAGGGATCTGCCGGGACGGGTCGTGCTGCCTTGTGTCGCCATGGCCCCGCCATCGCTGATCGACTTCATCCTGTCCCGCGATCTGGCCGATGGCGTGGCGATCGCCGGTTGCGCCGAGCGAGAATGCCAGCATCGCTTCGGCATCGAATGGACCGAGCAACGCATCGCCGCGACCCGCGATCCCTATCTGCGCGCCCGGGTGCCGCGCGCCCGGCTGGCGACGGTCTGGGCGGGGCCGACGGAAACGGCGCGGCTTGCGCGCGAATTGGCGACCTTCCAGGATCGTCTCGCCGCGCTGCCAGCCGATGATGCTTTGCCAGCGGGAGCGACGCGGCAGTTCCCTCAGTCGATCGAGGAGGTCGACCAATGAGCCGGGTTCGCCGCCTGATCCTCGGCAGCGCTGTGACGGCGGTGGTCGCCACTGGCGCCGCGTTTTTTTCGGCCGCGCCGACATGGCGGAGCCTGCCGGAAGGGACCGGCGTGGTAAAACTCAGCTTCACCCATGGCGGCGCGCGTAACTGCCGACAGCTCGACGCAGAGGAACGGGCGAGATTGCCGGCGAATATGCGCAAGCGTGAGATCTGCGATCGCGAGCGCGCGGCGCTTCGGTTCGAACTCGACATCGATGGTGAGCCGGCGCTTCGCGCCGAACTGCCGCCGAGCGGCCTGGCCGGCGACGGCCCGGCTCGGGTGTACCAGCGTTTCCCGCTTGGCGCGGGGGATCATGAAATCGCCGTCCGCCTGGCCGACACTGGGCGCGCCGAGGGCTTCGACTACGAGGCCGCGCGCCGCATTACCCTAACGGCGGAGCAAAATCTCGCCATCGACTTTCGCCCCGAGCAGGGCGGCTTTGTCTTCAACTGATTGTTTGTGGGAGGAGTACCGATGCCTCGGATGGAGTGGAAGGACAGCTATAGCGTCGGCGTTCCGGCCGTCGATCACGAGCACAAGGAGCTGATCGATCTCGTCAACCGGCTTGGCGACGCGCTGACCGGGGACGGCGATGCGGTCGCCGCCTTCGGCGATCTGCTGCGCGGGATATCTGCTCATTTCGCGCTGGAGGAGAAGTTCATGCGCGAGCACGACTACGACCAGATCGCGCAGCACAAGGCCGATCACGAGCGGCTGCTCGACGAGTTGCGGGATATCATGAGCGATTACGAATCCGGCACCGGGCCTCAGGCCGACCGGCTGGTCGCGGCACTGGATCCCTGGTTCACCGAGCACTTCAAGACGCATGACGCCCGGCTCCATTCCCGCCTCGGCCAGCATCCGCATTGACGGGTGGGCCGCAGGAGACCGCACGTCATGATCCATTGGGCCAAGGCCACCTGCCGGGCCCACCAAAATCTCCGCAAGTCATTGCAATTGCCCGACGGCCGTCGACATTCGGACCGGGCCCCGTCCGACATGCTTCACATGGATGAGGATTCCCTTCCTCTGCCCAACCCTGTGACCGTGCAAAACGGGTCTACCAATATGTGCGGCGCGTCCCCGACGATGTGGCGGACACATGTGTCGCGCAGCCGATTCAACGACGCCAAAGACGCGGCTGTCTCGGGAAGGCGCGTCTTCGTGCGGAAAAGTAGGTCGATGACGACGAGCTGGAACGGCGGCGCCGGACCTTCCGATCGCCGTCGAACCCGGCGACCGGGCGGCGCGGCTTATGATCAGATTTGTGCCCAGGAGGTCCTTCAGGCGGATGAGGGGGCAGGCGGATGAGGGGGGGCGATTTCACGATCCTGCAGCCGGTCAAGACATGAGATGGCCGGACCGGACGCTGGTCCGCGCCCGCAGGCATGTCGCCAATTCCGATGCTACCCAGCCAATGTGGATCGAAATCCGCATGCGACATCGTCGCCGGCAGAGGTTCCCCGCGCAAATGGGTGGTATCCCACGCATTTGTCAAACTTGCTTGCCATCCTCAAGCACTCCTCTTAGGCTCCGTCCCAACAGCTGCCGGGCAGCGCTGTCGATTGAGGGCGTAGCCCATTTCCCACCGCAACCCTTGGGGCCGTCGAATAGGGCGGGCACTCCAAGACAGAAGGATGAATGCGATTATGCTGGCCGAACTGAGGAACCTCACCATCGCGGGTGCGATGACGTTGTCCGCACTGACGGGATTGGCATCGTCCACCCAGGCTCAGGAATATCCCGAGCGTGCGGTCGAGTTCATCGTTCCCTGGGGACCTGGGGGCGGCAGCGACACGCTGATGCGTATTATTGCCAACAACGCCGAGCCATTTCTCGGTCAGCCGCTCGCGGTGATCAACATGCCAGGCGTTGGTGGCACCGTCGGCCTGACTGAGGCCAGCAAGCGCGAGGCCGATGGCTACACGATCAGCCAGGTGCACGAAGGCCTGCCGGTCGCCAACAAGACCGGCCTGACCGATATCAACTGGGATACGTTCGACCCGATCGCGCTGATGACGTCGTCGCCGCAATATCTGGTCGTGCGCGCCGACAGCCCCTGGAAGACGTTCGAGGAGTTCGTGGCCTACGCCAAGGAGAACCCCGGCGAGATCAAGACCGGCGTCACGCTCGGCGGCGTCCCGCATCTGCACGCGGCGATGATCGAGGACGCGGCGGGTATCGAGCTGTCCTATGTCGGCTACGAGGGAACCGGCGAGCGTATCCGGGCTCTCGTCGGCGGCAATCTCGACGCGGCCATCGGCGATGTTTCTTCATCACTGGAATTCGTCAAGAACGGCGATCTGCGTTTCCTGGCGACCGGCGCGGCCGAGCGCCTGGAGGCCACGCCCGACGTTCCGACGCTGAAGGAACTGGGCCATGATCTCGAACTGACGATCACGCGCGGGATCGTGATGCCCAAAGGGGCGCCGGAAGAGACGCGCAAGACCCTCGAATCCGCGCTGGAGAAACTGTCCGAGGATGCGGCGTTCGTCGAGCAGATCAACAATGCCGGCGCCGAGGTCGATTTCCGAGGCCAGGAAGAATACCGGACCTATCTGGAAAAACTCGACGCGACGATCGACCGCCTGGTGGGCCGTCTCGCGGGATGATCACTCCAGACAAGAAAATTTCTGACGGGGGTGCCATGTTTGCGGCATCCCCGCAGGTTTCCGACGAGGAGGTCGCCGGCGAAGTCGCCAAACTCGCTTCCTACGTCGTCTTCCTGATCGTGGCCACCGGCCTGTATGTCGCCGCTATCGGCCTGCCGGTATCGCGATGGGAGCCGCTAGGGGCTGGTGCGTTCCCGAAGCTGGTGATGGGGCTGCTCGCCGCCTTGTGTCTGGTCGCGATCTTTCTGTCGGCCAGACGTTTGTCGCGTTGGGGTCTGCCGACAGGCTGGGCTGCCCGCATCCGCGCCTTCGCTTTTTCGCACCGTCTGGTCATCCTGGTTTTTCTCGCTTTCGGCCTCTACCTCGCCGGACTGAGGACGCTCGGCTTCTCGATCGCGACCTTCCTTTTCCTGCTCGTCGCGCAATTGATCGCGGCGCCGCGCGACCGACGGACGATCGTGACCGCGCTTTTGGTTGCCATCGTCTTTTCCTTTGGCCTGAACTGGCTGTTTGCCGAAGGCTTTACTGTTTTTCTGCCCCGCGGCCTGTTGGGCTGAGCGGGAGGGACACCGTAGATGGACGATTTTCTGCTCGGGCTCGTCCAGGTGTTGGCGCCCGACACGCTTCTCTACATGGCGCTTGGCTCACTGGCGGGCATCATCGCGGCAGCGATACCCGGCTTCACCGTCACCATGGCAATCGTGCTGACGCTGCCGCTGACCTTCACCATGCCACCGCTGCAGGGCATCTCGGTGATGCTGTCGGTTTATGTCGGCGGTTACACCGGGGGGCTCATCTCGGCGGCGCTGCTCGGCATTCCCGGCACGCCCTCGTCGGTCGCCACGACCTTCGACGCCTTTCCAATGGCGCGCAATGGAGAGCCGGGCCGCGCCCTCTCACTCGGCGTGTGGGCCTCGTTCTTCGGGACGATCATCTCCACCCTCGTGCTGATCGTCGCCGCGCCGCCGCTGGCGATCGTTGCCGTTCGGTTGGGGCCTTGGGAATATTTTTCGCTGATCGTCTTTGCCCTGACGATCGTCGCCAGTCTGGTCGGTGCGTCGTTGCTGCGCGGATTGATCGCCGGCGTCATCGGCCTCGCGATCGCTGTGATCGGGCCCGACCCGATGATGGGGCGGCCGCGCTTCACCTTCGATATCGAGATGCTGGCGCCCGGGCTACCGTTTCTCGTGGTTCTCATCGGCATCTTCGCGATCAGCCAGTTGATGAGCGAACTCGAGAATCCCACGGCGGTCAAGACGAATGCCGCGTTGATCTCGGGCCGGATCGATTTCCACACATGGACCGTCATGAAGGAGGTGCTCAGCCGCCCGGGGAACCTCCTGAGGTCCTCGCTGCTCGGCGTTTTCGTCGGCGCCGTGCCGGGAGCCGGCGGTTCGATCGCCAATCTTTTGACCTACGATCAGGCCAAGCGGGCCTCCAAAACCCCGGAGAAATTTGGCACCGGTATAGCCGACGGGGTCGTCGCTTCGGAAGCCGGCAACTCCGCCACCGCCGGCGGCGGCCTCATTCCGATGATCGCGCTCGGCATTCCCGGATCGGCGGTTGACGCGATCCTGATGGCCTCGCTGATGGTGCATGGGGTCAGCGTCGGCCCGCGTCTGATCATGGAACATGGCGACCTCGTCTACGGCATGTTCATCGCCATGGTGGTGGCGAGCCTGATGATGCTGATCATCTGCATCACCACGATGCGGTTCTTCCTTCGCGTCACGGAAATTCCGAAGTTTGTGATCGTGCCCGTCGTCACGGTCTGCTGCGTGGTCGGCGCATTCGCGCTCAACAATCGCATCACCGACGTCTATCTGCTCGGCTTCGTCGGATTGCTGGGCTATGTCCTGAAGAAGCTGGACTACCCCTTGGCCCCGCTGGTGCTTGGCGTGATCCTCGGCCCGATAGCGGAAACCAATTTGCGCCGCGCCCTGATGAGCGATGCCGATTGGACGACCTTCTTCACCCGCCCGATCTCGGCCTTTCTGTTGGTCGCTGCGGTTCTTTCGATCGTCTGGAGCGCTCGCGCTTACATGAAGGGTCGCAAGAGCATGCTGGCGCCGAGTTCATCCTGACGTCCGGCAATATTACCCGCGAGGAAACCTGACCCATGCAATATCGCCATGACCCACTTTATGCGTCCCGCCGCTCGCCCGTCTTCGCCCGCAATGTCGTCTCGACCTCGCAGCCTCTGGCCTCGCAAGCGGGTCTCTCGATGCTCGCCAAGGGCGGCAACGCCGTTGACGCGGCAATCGCGGCGGCGGCCGTGCTCGTCGTGGTCGAGCCGACCGGCAACGGACTTGGCAGCGACGCCTTCGCGATCCTGTGGGACGGCAAGGAACTGCATGGCCTCAATGCGTCCGGCCGCAGCCCGGCGGCATGGACGCCCGATCGCTTCGCCGGAAGCGATGCGATGCCGTTGCGCGGCTGGGAGAGCGTCACCGTTCCCGGTGCCGTCGCCGCCTGGCACGACCTGTCGGCGCGGTTCGGCAAACTGCCGTTCGAGGCACTGATCGAGCCGGCGATCGGTTATGCCGAGAACGGCTTTCTGGTTTCGCCGATCATCGCCGAGCTCTGGGCGATGGGCGGTGAAATTCTCCACAAGCAGCCGGGCTTCGCCGAACATTTCATGCCAGGTGGACACACGCCTGCCGCCGGCACGCTGTTTCGCAGCGACGATCTCGCGCGTTCCCTGCGGCTGATCGCCGAGACCAAGGGCGAGGCGTTCTATCGCGGCGAACTCGCGGCCCGCATCGCGGCGTTTGCCAAGGAGCATGGCGGCGCCATGACCGAGGACGACCTTGCCGCCCACGCAAGCGATTGGTGCGGAACGATCCATCAGCGCTTCGGCGAGGTCGATCTGCACGAAATTCCGCCGAATGGTCAGGGCATCGCCGCCTTGATGGCGCTCGGCATTCTCCAGCACCTTGGCATCGAGCGTTTCGAACCCGACAGCGTCGAGGCGCTGCACCTTCAGATCGAGGCGATGAAGCTCGCCTTCCGCGACATGTGGACGTTCGTCGCCGATCGCGAGCACATGCGCGAGATCGAGGAAACCCATCTTTTGGACCAGAGCTATCTGGCGGATCGGGCAAAGCTGGTCGACCCGGATCGGGCACAGGATTTCAAGGCCGGCGCGCCGAAGCACGGCGGCACCATCTGTCTGTCGGCGTGCGACGAGAACGGCATGATGGTCTCGTTCATCCAGTCGAATTATTCCGGCTTCGGCTCTGGCGTGGTCGTGCCGGGAACCGGGATCAGCCTGCAAAATCGCGGACATGGGTTCTCCTTGGCGAAGGGACATCCGAACGAGGTCGCCGGCGGCAAGCGGCCGTTCCATACGATCATTCCGGGCTTCGTGATGAAGGACGGTCAGCCGTTGATGAGCTTCGGCGTGATGGGGGGGCCGATCCAGGCGCAAGGGCATGTGCAGATGGTGTTGCGCACCCAGCTCTGGGGGCAGGATCCGCAGACGGCGGTCGACGCGCCGCGCTGGCGGGCAATGGAGGGTCTCGAAGTGGCGATCGAGGCAGCGGCCGGCGACGACGTGCTTTCAGCCCTCGAGGCGAAGGGGCATCGCGTGGTCCGCGAAACCGGCGATGCCGTCGCCTTCGGCTTTGGCGGCGCGCAACTCGTCCATCGCGTCGCGGGTGGTTATGTTGCGGGCTCCGATCCCCGCAAGGATGGCCAAGCGGTCGGCTTCTAGAGATCGAGCCTTAACACGTGGTTTCGCCGGAAATCTGTCCTTGGCGCATCGCGTCGCGGCAAGGTCCCGCCGATGCCACGCTGGATTATCGAACGGCCGGTGACGTTTCGGCTTTTGCCCGGCGCGGCCGTGCCGCCGCCAACATCGGCCCGTAGACGACCGCGAAGCCGAGCAAGGCGATGCTCCAGCCGGCGCCCGCAAGGCTGAGAAGCGGCAGTGCGAATTCCGGTGTGAGTGCCGCAGCGATGCGCGCCAGCGCGGCGATCAGCATGGCGGCGTAGAGGATGATGGTCGCGGGAGACGCATTGAGCGACCGGCCGGTGTGGCCAAGGCTCGCGCGGGTCATCACCGCGAGCGTCATCGTGCCGATCGCACCGATGGTCCAGCTGTGGATCGCGGCGCTCGCCGGTATGATGTCGGGCCAGGCGACACCAGCGGCGAGCAACCCGAATCCGGCCGGAACGAAGGCGTAGGCGATGTGCATGATGAGGAGGATCGGCTCGCGCCAGGTCGGCCAGCCGCGCCAGCGGAGGAGACGGACAATCAGCAGCGCAGCGGCCAGCAGCGCCAGCCCGGCGGTGACGATCGCCTCGGGAGCGACGACCCAGGCGAGCAGCGCCACCACGGTCGCGCCGATGGCGAGCGCGTCGGGTCGGCCGAAGGATGAGGGCAGGGGCTTGGCACGCTTGACCAGCCAGTTACGGGTGAAGCTCGGGGTCACTCTGCCGCCGACCAGCGTGATCAGCGCGATCAGTGCGGCGATCGAAAGACGCAGCGCGAGATCGGTCGGATCTCCACGCAGAATCGCGACATGGAAGAGAACGTTCCCGGCGAGCAGCGCCCCGACAAGCACCAGCACGCGGAGGTTCCGCCAATTGCTGCCGGCGATGATCTCGCGGGCGGCGAAGCCGATCACGGCGACCAGAAACAGGACATCGATCACGGCGGCGGCCGCGAGGCCGATCCAATCGGCGCCGAGCATGGCGAGGCGGCCGAACACCCAGATCACGACCAGAAACAGGAGCGGCCCACCCTTGACCGGAAAGCGCCCGGTCCAGTTGGGGATGGCGGTGAAGAGGAAGCCGCAGATCACGGCCGCGGCATAGCCGAAGATCAGCTCGTGCGCGTGCCAGGCAAGGTCGCCATAGGCATTTGAAATGTGAATCGAGCCGCGATAGGCGAGGAGCCACAACGGCACCGCCGCCCCGCCCCATAGGGCCGCCAGCAGAAAGAACGGGCGGAAACCGTAACTGAGAAGCGGCGGCATCGACATCGGGCGACCTCGATTAGGGGTTCAGGAAGACGAGCGGGTCGACGCCGAAGAGCCAGAAATGGCCGCCGGCGAGAAACGCGACATAGAGCGCCAGTCCGCCGAGAATTCCGGCGAGCGTCGACATGTCGGGAGATAGACCGACCCGGCCGTTCAGAACGGCGGCGAACGGGATGATCGATGTGCGCGCAGCCAAGGTGTTCCATCGATAGGGTCCGAGCCGGGATTTCGCCCGCTTGTCGGCGAGGCCGAACCCGACCACGGCGTAGAGCGCCAGCCCGCCGAACAACGCGACCGAGACCATGTCGCCGTTCACCGCGACATGCGACAGCGCCCAGAGCAGGAAACCCCACAGCACCGGATGACGGGTCACGGCGACGATGCCCGGCCGGGCCGGGTCGAACACGCCGCCTCGCCATGACACCGACAGCGGATTGGGCTGGAGCAGCCCGGCGACGACAAGGATGAAGGCGAACGGCATGGCGATCAGCGGAATCAGCACCAATTCAGGCGTTAGCGGCCACAGAAACAGCGTCGGCGCCGAGCGTGCGGCGGCAATCAGCCAGATCAGCAGGAGAAGGGAAGCGAGGGAGTAGAGGACGAGATAGGTCCGGCGACCGAGCGTGCGGATGGCGAAGCCGCGCAGATGCGGCGCCGCCGGCACGAGATGGGCGGTCATGAACAGGACATAGGCGAGGGCGAACTGAACCACGGCGGCGCTTCTACAGGAAGATATACATCGCCACGGCCAGGCTGGCGGCGCCCCAGACACACATATTGACGAAGGACCGGAACAGCCCTCCGTCCTCCTCGATGCTGATGCCGCATTTGCGGAGCATGAGATTGCCGGGAAATAGAAATACGTCCAGCAGGATGTGCAGAAATCTCATCGCTTCGTCCTCATTTCCGCGACGCGGGTGCCATCCACGGGGCCGATGACAAGTCGCTCCTGCCGCGCGGGCGTCGCCTTTTTCGAGTGGGCGTGGCGCGCTGGTCCGGCTGGTGACGCCGTGCTCGATGCCAAAAGATGCGCTGCCAATCCATCTTTTCAAAGGATATTGCGCCGCCGCGATTAAAGCAATACCGTACATGCATCTTTTGGAGAATTCCCGTGCGCCTGACCCTTTATACGGACTACGCCTTGCGGCTCCTGATGTATCTGGCGGTGAAGCCGGATGCGCTGGCGACCATCCAGGAGGTCGCCGAGGCCTATGGGATCTCGCGCAACCATCTGATGAAGATTGCCCAGGAACTTGGACGGGGCGGTTTCGTCGAAACCGTCAGGGGGCGGGGTGGTGGCCTGCGGCTCAGGACCGACCCCGCCAGCATCGTCATCGGCGATGTGGTCCGGGCAACGGAGGATGATTTCCGTCTCGTCGAGTGCTTCGATCCGACCCGCAATCGCTGCGTCATCACCGGCCCGTGCCGGTTGCGGGGCGCTTTGGTTGAGGCGCTCGACGCCTATCTCGCGGTTCTCGACCGCTTCACCCTCGCCGATCTCGTCGTCGCTCGCACGCCGCTCCAGGACATCCTCGGGCTTCCGGTCGACCCGGGCGGTCCGGGCAAGGCCGCGCCCGCAACCGCTGCCCCGGGGTAGCGGGCGGCATCGCTCATTTAGTAGCGCTGGCTTGGCGCTTTTCCAGATACGCCTTCAGTGCGGCGGCGTTGTTGTGGGCAGTGTCCTTCGCAGCGTAGACGAGCGTCACGCGGCCCTTTGCGAGACGGTCACGCAACGCCTGTACCACCTCGGGGTTGGCGTCGAGTTCCTTGGCGTAGCGCCGTCTGAATTCGTCCCATCTGGCGGCGTCGTGGCCGAACCAATCGCGCAAGGCCTCGCTTGGCGCGATGTCTTTTGCCCAGTCATCGAGCTTCAAGGCATCCTTGGAGACCCCGCGCGGCCACAGGCGATCGACCAGGACGCGCTGGCCGTCCGACCGGCTCGGCGTGTCATAGGCCCGCCGCACCCAGAGGCTGGTCATCCACGCGTCTCGGGCCGGGCGATCTGGCCTTTTCCGGTGACGATCACATCCATGGGGATGTCGTAGGGCTGCGGGTAGATCGTCGCGATTTGCATCGTCGGCAGGCCGACGCCGATCACCAGCGGTTTTCGCGGCTGCGCCGCCAGCGTGCGGTCGTAAAAACCGCCGCCGTAGCCGAGCCGGTAGCACTGGGCGTCGAAGCCGACCACCGGCGATAGCACTACGTCGGGCGTCAGTTCCTCACCATCGGCGGGGATCGGGATGTTCCAGACGCCACGCTCCATTCGCCCTTCCGGCGTCCATCGCCGGAAGATCAGCGGCTGGCCTTTGGCCACCACCACCGGCAAGCCGATATGGGCGCCGCGTTCATGCATGGAACGCATCCAGGGCAACAGGTTGAGTTCGCCCCGGATCGGCCAATAGAGGCTGACGACGAGCCCGGGCCGCACATCGACCAGCCCGTCGAGCTCGGCGGCGACCTCGTCGGCGACGCGGCTGCGCTCGTCGACGGCCGTCGCCAGGCGCATCGCGATCAGCCGCTCGCGCTCGGCCTTGCGCCAGCGCGCGAGGTCGGCCGCGGCCGCCGCGTCGCCCGCGACAAAGCCCTCCGGGGTTTCCCGCAGCTCATGGGCAAAACAGGGCGGTGAGGCGAATTCCCCCGGCTGATCGTTCTCCTCGGTCATCTCAGTCCTCCCTCGTGGATCAGCTTCTGTCGGCAGCAGTGCCGGATGCGAAAGCGCGTCAGCTCCTCATCGAACCGCCTTGTAGGCATGCCAGGTGGCATGGCCGAGAAGCGGAAACACGACGATCAGCCCAAGCAAGCCGGTCAAGGCGGATACCAGGAACAGGGCGACGACGATCGCGCCCCAGGCGAGCATCACCGGCAGATTGTTCCAGACCAGGGCCATGCTGGTTCCCATCGCGGTGAAGGCGTCGCTACGCTCGTCGAGCAGCATGGGGATCGAGAATGCGCTGATCGCGAAGGAGAAGGCGGCGAACAGCCCACCGGCGATCGTGCCGACGATCAGCATTCCCCAACCGCTCCAGGTGGTGACCAGCATGGGGATAACGTTGTCGAAGCCGGGGAAGGGCCGATAACCGAAGAACAGCGCGTAGACGATCACCGCGGTGCGCATCCATACCAGCATCAACAGACATAAAAGAACGCCGATGAACAAAATCTGGCCGCCGGATTTCGCCTCAACGAGGAACATCCGCTTCATCGTCACCGGCTCGTTCCGCTCCAGCGACCGGCTCTTCTCGTAGAGACCAATCGCCAGCAGCGGACCGACGATCATGAAGCCGGCCAAGGCGGGGAAGAGCACAAAGCCCCAATCCAGAGTGAAGATTCCCCAGACCACCAGAAGGGAAACCGCCAGGACTCCGACGCCGTAGAACAGGCTGAGACCGGGACGCACCGTCAAATCGCTCCAGCCGCGTCGTAGCCAGTCGAGAGCGGCGGATGCCGGCAGATCACGCCGCCACCTCGCGCCCTGCGTTACGCTGCTTGTCACTTTCGCCGCGTTCATCTTTGCCTCCCGTTCGACTTGTTGGTTTCGCGGATCTCCTTCAGCAAGCGGACTTCGCCGCTCGATAGCGTCCCGAATCCGAACCGTTCTCCTTCAGATGAGAAACGCATTCGGGTTGGGACGCGAATGCCACGTAGACAAGATGCACGTTGACCCCCACCAGAAGCAAGACGCCCGCAGAAACGACCAGCCCGATCAGCCATTTCGCTTTGCGAGCGCGCGTCATCATCGGCTTTCCTTTCGCCTCAAGGTGCCTCGCCGCCGAGGGAGTGGACATACAGCGCGAGAATCTTGATGTCAGCGGGACTCAAACGGTTCTCCCAGGTCGGCATGTGGCCCTGCCGTCCGCCGTGGATCGTGGTGATGATGGTTTGGAGATTGCCGCCATAAAGCCAGGTCCGGTCGGACAGATTGGGCGCTCCGAGATCCCGCGAGCCCGTGGCGTCGTCGCCATGGCAGGCGGCGCAATTGGCCAGGAAGACGTCTTTTCCGGCCGCGATCTTTTCGGCGTCCCTGGAGGTCGAGGCAGCGGGATCGCTCAGCGACAGAACATAGGCCGCCACATCGTTGATCTGCGTGCGATCCAGCATCTGATCGCGTCCGAACGCCGGCATCTGGGCGAGCCTGCCTTCGTCATGCGGCGAGTTGATGCCAACGCGCATGGTTTCGGCGATCGTCTCCGGCTCGCCGCCCCAAAGCCAGTCATCGTCGGTCAGGTCGGGATAGTTGGCGGCGCCCTTGGCGTCGACGCCGTGGCAGGCGGCGCAATTGTCGCCGTATAGCCGGGGGCCGGTTTCCTGAACGATCCGTATCAGCGTCGGATCGGCCTGGATCTCGTCGTAGCTCGACGATTCGATCCGGGTCACCCACGCCGCCCGCTCGACCTTGGCCTCTTGCAACTGATCGGTGACGATCTCACGCTGGTCGATCCCGAGAAGACCCTTGGTGTAGGTCGAGCCCAATGGCCATGCCGGCATCAAGAACCACCACAGCACCGCGAAAGTGGCGGTGGCGGCAAGAAAGAACAGGACCACCCGCGGCACTGGCGTGTTGAGTTCCTTGATGCCGTTCCACTCGTGCCCAGTAGTCTCGCGCCCGGTTACCGGATCGTATTCGCCTACGTCCATGGCGTATCGTCCTTATCGAGGATGTCCTTCTTGGCCTTGTCGAACCGCTTCTTGTTGGACGGCCAGAAGACGTAGACCAGGACGCCGATCGACAGTGCGATCAGGTAGAACAGGCCCCAGCTCTTGGAGAAGGCGACGACGGTGTCGTGATCGAGATCCATGCTCCCTACTCGCTCGCGGCCGCTGTTTGCTCGTGGGCGGCATTGGTGAGCCGGCCGAGAATCTGAAGATAGGCGACGAGCGCGTCCATCTCGGTGACTTCCGTCGCGACCCCGTCGAAGGTGCTGATCGTCGTCGCCGCGCCGTAGCGTTCGGTCACGCCGGCGGCGTAGCGCCCGTCCGGCGACGCCTGACCGACCGCGTCCACCGCGGCGTTCTTCACCATCTCGTCGGTGTAAGGCACACCGACCCGCTGCTGCGCCTTCAGGTGCAGGGGCAGATCATCCAGTTCCAGCCCCGTGCGCATCAGCCATCGATAGGCCGGCATGTTGGACTGCGGCACGACATCGCGTGGGTTGGTCAGATGCGCGACATGCCAGAAGTCCGAATATTTGCCGCCGATCCGCGCCAGATCCGGACCGGTCCGCTTCGAGCCCCAAAGCATCGGGTGGTCGTATTGCGATTCGACGGCCAGGGAATAAGGGCCGTAGCGCTCCACGTCGTCGCGCAGTGTGCGGATCATCTGCGAGTGGCACGCATAGCATCCCTCGCGGATGTAGATGTTGCGGCCGGCCAGCTCCAACGGCGTATAGAGCCGCATGTCGGGCGCCTCCTCCACGGTCTCGTCGATGGTGAAGAGCGGGGCGATCTCGATGAGGCCGCCGATGCTGGCGACGACGATGATCGCGATGACGAAACCGATGGCGGTCCGCTCAAGCTTGCGGTGAAAGAACTCAGCCATGTCCGATCACTCCGCCGGTTGGAAGGCGCCGGGGGCGGCGGTGCGGGTGGCAGGCGTATCCTTGGCTTCGTCCGCGACCGCCAGCGGCGCGTGGCGGATCGTCATCCAGATATTGTAGGAGCCGACGATCGCGCCGATCAGGAACAGCAGGCCGCCGAAGGTCCGCGCTATGTAATAGGGGTACATGGCAAGAAGGGAGTCGAGGAACGAATAGGCGAGCGTGCCTTCCTCGGTATAGGTGCGCCACATCAGGCCCTGGATGATGCCCGAGTTCCACATCGCGAAGACGTAGATGATGGTGCCGGTGAGGGCGAGCCAGAAGTGCCATTCCACCAGCGCCGCCGAATACATGCGTTCGCGCTTCCACAGCCACGGAACGACGCTGTAGATCGAGCCGAAGGTGATCATCGCGACCCAGCCGAGCGCTCCGGCATGGACGTGGCCGATGGTCCAGTCGGTGTAGTGGGACAGCGAATTGACCGGGCGGATCGCCATGAACGAGCCCTCGAACGTCGACAGTCCATAGAACACGGCCGCGACCATCATGAAGCGCAAGGTGGCGTCGTCACGCACCTTGTGCCACGCCCCGTTCAAGGTCAGCAGCGCGTTCCCGGCCGAGGCCCAGGACGGCACCAGCAGCATGATCGAGAAGGTCATCCCCAGCGTCTGAACCCAATGGGGCAGGGCCGTGTAATGCAAATGGTGCGAGCCCGCCCACATATACATGAAGGTGATGCCCCAGAAGCTGATGATCGACAGCCGGTAGGAAAAGATCGGCCGGCCGGCTCGCTTCGGCAGATAATAATACATCATGCCAAGGAAGCCGGCGGTCAGGAAGAAGGCGACGGCGTTGTGGCCGTACCACCATTGCGTCATCGCGTCCTGGACGCCGGAAAAGGCCGAATAGCTCTTGGCATGGGCAAGCGACAGCGGGATCGCCAGGTTGTTGACGATGTGCAGGATCGCGACGACGACGATGAACGCCAGGAAGTACCAGTTGGCCACGTAGATGTGCGGCTCTTTGCGCCGCGCCAGGGTGCGGATGTACAGAACGAGATAGGTCACCCAGACGATGACCAGCCAGATGTCGGCGTACCATTCCGGCTCGGCGTATTCCTTCGACTGCGTCACGCCCATGAAATAGCCGGTGACCGCCATGATACAGAACAGATTGTAGCCGAGCAGGACGAACCACGGGCTGATCTGGCCGGCCAGCCGGGCGCGCGACGTGCGCTGCAGGACGTGGAAGGACGTGGCGATGAGGCCATTGCCGCCGAAGCCAAAGATGACCGCCGTCGTATGGGCGGGACGCAGCCGCCCGAAACTCGCCCAGGCGGCGTCGAAGGTCAGGTCCGGCCAGGCCAGCAGGGCTGCGACCCACACGCCGATGAACATGCCGAAGACGGCCCAGGCCATGGTCAGGACGATGCCGACCTTGCTGGGATCGTCGTAATATTGGGAAAGCCGCCCTGCGTCCGGCTCCGGGCTGTCGTGGTTGGCAAGGAGCAGCAGGATCATCGCCGTGGCCGCGACCAGCACTAGTGCGCCGTGAATCCCGAGCGGATCGGCGCGACCTGCCGCCGCCATCGTCAGTCCGACAGCGGCCAGGACCGCCAGAATGACGATCGAAAGCTGTCGCTCGTTCCGGGTCAGTTGCGAGATCATTTCGCCATCGCCTTGTCGGTGCGGGAGCACCGTTGGTCATCGGTTCAAAAAAGATGCATTGATCGTATATCTTTAAATTTTGCCGACGACAATCCGAGAAAGTACGGATTTCCATCTGTTCACCCTCGTGAAAAACGAAGCCGGATGCCAAAATCCCCATTCGGTCTGGGAGTTTTGAAGTTTCTTCGCCATTCCCAGCGTGACGTTATACCGCATATCTCCAGAACCTGGGGACCGTTTCGGGGGCTCTCTGCATCGAACCCGTAGCGGCATCAGGTGTCAGGTCCGGGCGATCGTCGGTCCCGAACCATACTCACGCCGCCATTGCGGAGATCACACGATTGCGCGGCTTTCGTCTCCGTCGCCGGCGGCGATCGTATAGGCCTCGTCGAACCAGTGTTCCTCGAGATTTGCCCCGTCGCCGATCCGATCGACGACGGCGAAGAGGCCGGGCTCGTGGAGCGGGGTCAGGACGCCGTGCCAAATGCCGCGGTGAAAATTGACGCCTTGGCCGGGCCGGGTGAGGAACCCGCGCGGCTGACCTGGACGGCCGCCGTTGTCCTCGGCGACGATGACCAGGAAGGGATGCTCGGCCATCGGCAGGAACGCCTGCGAGCCGTCCGGGTGCCGCTCGACCATTTCCAGGGAATAGGGCAGGGCCCGGGGCTCGGCCTTGAACAGGCTGATACCGGCGCGGCCGTCCGAGAAGTCGAGCCGGGCGCGGTCGTGCCATCGGCCGCAAAGCCCCTGGTTTATCAGCCTGTCCGGCTCGCCCGCCGTATCCAGTACGTCGCCGAACGGCGCGAAGGCCGCCGCCGTCAACGGCTCGGTCGCGATCCGCCGGCTCATCGGCGCTGTCCGCCGAAGTCACCCGGCAGGCCGAGCCGCGCGTGGCGGTTGACGTCCTTGTAGAGGAGGTAACGGAACGGGCCGGGTCCACCCGCGTAGCAGGCCTGCGGGCAGAAGGCGCGCAGCCACATGAAGTCGCCCGCCTGGACCTCGACCCAGTCCCGGTTCAGCCGATAGACAGCCTTGCCTTCCAGCACATAGAGCCCGTGCTCCATGACATGAGTCTCGGCAAACGGGATCAGCCCGCCGGGTTGGAAGGTGACGATGGTCACATGCATGTCGTGGCGCATGTCGGCGGGATCGACGAAGCGGGTCGTCGCCCAGGCGCCGTCGGTGTCCGGCATCGGCGTCGGGGGAATGGCGTTCTCGTTGGCGAAGATCGGGTCTGGCGCTGCGATACCATCGACCGCTTCGTAGGCCTTGCGGATCCAATGGAAGCGGACGGCCGAGTCGCGGTTGTTATGCGCAGTCCAGTCGCTACCCGGCGGAAGATAGGCGTATCCGCCCGGTTCGAGCACATGTTCTTCGCCGCGGAGCGTCAGGCTCAGTTGCCCCTCGACGACGAAGATCACGGCTTCGGCCCCGGCGTCAGGCTCCGGCCGGTCGCTGCCGCAACCCGACGCGACCTCCATGATGTATTGGGAGAAGGTCTCGGCAAAACCCGACAGAGGGCGGGCGAGAATCCAGGCCCGCGTCCCGTCCCAAAAGGGTAGCGCGCTGGTGACGATGTCGCGCATGGTGCCGCGAGGGATGACCGCATAGGCCTCGGTAAACACCGCGCGGTCGGTCATCAGTTCAGTCTGCTTCGGCAAGCCGCCCTGCGGCGCGTAATAGCTGCGTTCGGCCAACGGCCTCTCCTTCATTCGGGTAGCATGGTCGAAAGGCGAAGGCGGGCAATGCGCTCGACCTGCCGACACGCCTCGGAAAATTCCGTATCGCGGTCGTTGTCGACGCGGCGCTCGAAGGCGGCAAGGATGCCCGCCTTGTCGTAATCCCGCACGGCGATGATGAACGGGAAGCCGAATTTGTCGACATAGCGCTGGTTCATCTGCGTGAAATTGGCGCGCTCGGCATCGGTCAAGGCATCGAGGCCGGCGGAGGCCTGCTCGGCGGTGGACTCGGCGGTCAGCCGCTTCGCCGCTGCCAATTTTCCGGCGAGATCGGGGTGGGCCTTGATGACGGCCAGACGTCGCTCTGGCTCCGCCGCGCGGAACACACGGGCGAGGGCGTTGTGCAGCCCGCTCGCGCTGTCATGCGCAGGCCCGAGTTCCAACGCGTGGGCGCCCTCGGCGATCCAGGGCGAATGCTCGAACATGCCACCGAAGGCCGCAACGAACGCCTCGCGGTCCATCTCGGACGGCCGATCGAAGGAAACGGGCGGATGATGCTTCGCCCAATGCCGCGCGATGTCGATCCGCCGGGCGAACCAGACATCGGCATGGCCGGCGGCGTATTTGAGGAAGCGCTTGAGTGCCATGACCCGGCCCGGTCGCCCGACCAGGCGGCAATGCAGACCGATCGACAGCATCTTCGCGCTGTCGACCTCGCCCTCGGCATAGAGCGCGTCGAAGCTGTCCTTCAGATAGGCGAAGAACTGATCGCCGGAATTGAAGCCCTGTGGTGAGGCGAAGCGCATGTCGTTGGTGTCGAGCGTGTAGGGGACGATCAACTGGTCGCGGCCGCCGGTGCGCAGCCAGTAGGGCAGGTCGTCGGCGTAGCTGTCGGCGACGTAATCGAAGCCGCCTTCCTCCGCCGCCAGCCGCACCGTGTTCTCCGAGCAGCGGCCGGTGTACCAGCCGCGCGGCCGCTCTCCTGTCACCTCGGTGTGGAGGCGGATCGCCTCGTCCATGTGGGCACGCTCGTCCTCGGGACTGAAGTCCTTGTACTCGATCCATTTGAGGCCGTGGCTGGCGATCTCCCAGCTGGCTTCTTGCATCGCAGCGACCTGGTGCGGCGAACGTGCCAAAGCGGTTGCGACGCCGTAGATGGTCAGCGGAATCTCCATGCCTGTGAACAGCCGGTGCAGCCGCCAGAAGCCGGCGCGCGCCCCATATTCGTAGATCGATTCCATGTTCCAGTGGCGCTGGCCCGGCCAGGCCGCGGCGCCGACGATCTCGGACAAAAACGCTTCTGACGCCGCGTCGCCGTGCAGGACGTTGTTCTCGCCGCCCTCCTCGTAATTGAGGACAATCTGCACGGCGATCCGGGCGCCGTTCGGCCACTTCGGGTCGGGCGGCGTCGGCCCGTAACCGGCCATATCGCGTGGGTAACGTATCAAATGCGGCTCCTTGGCTCGGTCGCGAGTTCCATCATTATGCCGAAACCGCGGGGCGCATCGTCACATAATCCACGAAACAGTTCGCGGGTACGCCGCACCGCGCCGTGCCGCGGCCGGTTCATTCGAACTCTCCCAGGATCTCGTGCTGCGCCTCGATCTTCTCCAGATAGTCGCGGCCGGGTTTTCCAGATTTCTTGAACGTCTCCAGCGCCAGCAGGCGGATGACCGCGAGGACGCCCGAATAACAATCGAGAGGGTAGGAGCTTTCCACCGGGCAGACGATCGTCCACCGCGCGTAAGCCGGCGTCACCCGCGCCGATGGGTCGGTGATGAGCAGCACTTTGACGCCGCGGCCCGACAGCGCCTCGAGATAGCGCTTGAGCTTGCCGACGATGCGGCGGATGGCGACGACCAGGACGACATCATCCGGCCCGAGATCGGCGATGCGTTCGGCGACCGTCTCGCCGGCGCCGGGTATCAAGCGGGTGCGCTCGCGAAACTGGATGAACTGCCATCGGGCATAGCCGGCAAAGTAATGGCTGTTCCGGAACCCCATGAAGCCCAGATTGCGCGCCTGCCAGAGCGCTGCGGCGATCTCGTCGAGCCGCGCCGGGTCCAACCCTTCCAGCGCCAGACGAACCGTCGCCATTTCCTGCTCGGCGAACCGTGCGATCGGATCCGCGGGCGCGTCCCCGCTTTCGGGGGAGCGCCCCGACGCCAGGAACAGCGGCGAGCCCCAGTTGCGCGCCTCGCGGGCCGCGACGCGCATGTCGTCATAATTGTCGAACCCGATGCGCTGCACGAAGCGCGTGACGGTGGAGTTCGAGACGCCGGCCAGCTTCGCCAGTTCGGATGCCGGATACATGCTGACCTCGCCGGGCGACTCCAGGACGAGATCGGCGACCTGACGCTCGCGGGAACTCAGGCTTTCATATGACCGATGGATCGATTCCACGAACGGTTTCATCGGCTCCTCGTCTCCCTTTCGGCGACACAGACTACGCACGGAAGTCTGTGGAAACTCATTTCCATAAATATTGACATACTGGAAATCATCTTGCAATCTCGCGTGCAATGCGGGCTTGGACGCAGAGGGAGAGCGCGGACAAAACGCGCGTCGCCAGGCGGGTCGGGAGGAGATTTGAGATGACCGACAACCAGTTTCGCATCGCGTCACAGGATGGCGCGCTCTACAATGAGGATTTGGCACCGCTTGCGCCGGAAGAGCGCAAATGGGGTGCCTTCGAGATCTTCAACGTCTGGAACAACGACATCCAGAGCCTGTTCGGCTACACGCTGGCCGCCTCGCTTTTCTTCACCTACGGGCTGAATGGCTGGCTGACTTTCGCCGCCATCGTCGTGGCGGGCTTTATCGTGATGGCGCTGGTCAACCTGACTGGCCGCGCGAGCGTGAAGTACGGCGTGCCCTATCCGGTCATGGCGCGGGTCGCCATGGGCGTCCAGGGCGCCAAGTTCCCGGCTCTGGTTCGCGGCATCGTCGCGATCTTCTGGTACGGGGTGCAGACATACTTCGCCTCCACCGCCGTGGCGCTGCTCCTCACCTCGCTTTTCGGCGGCGGTGACGGCGCGACCCTTCTCGGCATGACGACGGTGGGATGGATCTCCTATCTGATCGTTTGCGTGTTCCAGGTCGGGCTGTTCATGATGGGTATCGACTGGGTCGGCCGTTTTCTCAACTGGGCCGGCCCCTTCGTCTACATCGTGATGATCGTTCTGCTTGCGGTGATCTGGTGGCAGGCGGGCGGAGCGCTGCTCACCGAGGTCGGCAACATCTTCCAGGCGCCGGGTGAGACCGAGCGCTCGACGGTCGGCGCCTTCATCGCGATCGTCGGCACCATGATCGCCTATTTCGCCGCCGTGGTGATCAATTTCGGCGACTTTTCGCGCTTCGTGAAGACCGAGGGCCAGATGCGCGCCGGCAATTTCTGGGGCCTGCCGGTGTCGATGGCGTTCTTCTCGTTCATCGCTTTGTTCATCACCGCCGGCACTGTTGTGCTGTTCGGTGAGCGGCTGACCAACCCCGCCGACATCGTCGAGCGGGTCGACAACATCTGGCTGACGATCATCGCGGCGATCACCTTCTTCGCCGCCACCGTCGGTATCAACCTGGTGGCGAACTTCATCCCGCCCGCCTATGATATCGCCAATCTCGCGCCGTCGAAGATCAGCGCCAAGACGGGCGGCATCATCACGGCGGTCATCGCCTTCTTCATCGGCGCGTTGTGGGTGTCCGTGATCAGCAATATCGGGATCGCCGCCTTTGTCGATACGCTCGGCGCGTTCCTTGCTCCGCTCTACGGCATCCTGGTCGCCGACTACTATTTGATCCGCAAGCAGCGCATCAATCTGCAGGATCTGTTCTCCAGTGATCCGAGTGGGAATTACTATTACGATTCCGGCTGGAACAGGAAAGCGGTCATCGCTTTCGCCATCGCGGCGGTGTTTTCGGTGGCGACCGTCTGGATGCCGGCGCTTGCCGCGCTGTCCGGCTTCGGCTGGCTCATCGGCGCTCTGCTCGGCGGCGGCCTGCATCTCGTGATGATGCGAAAGGTCGACGAGATCGAGACCAGCCTGAGCGACGTCTCGGATTTTCGCTGATCCGTTCATCCCCGGTCCTGACGTACTCAAGGCCGGGGAAGACATTGCCGGCACCCTACGCCGGATTTAACGCAGACGGGGTGCAAGTCAGTCGTACGGCCCGCCAAACTTACCGCTAAAGCCGAAAGGCCGGGCCAGCCTTGTCGAATGATCTCACGACGCAGTGAAACGAAGGCCAGTTTGATTGTCACAGCCGCGCCTCAATCGACGTCTGTCGCTGGGGCTCTGCCGCCGATCTTTGCGGTGACCTCGTCAGCCGCGCGTTTCACCACCGGACCGAGTTCGGCGATCTTGCCATCGGGAAACCTGACAGTGGGGCCGGACACGGAGATGCCGGCGATGGCCTCGCCGAAGCCGTTGAAGATCGGCGCGGCGATGCAGCGCATCCCGAGATAGCGTTCCTCGTCGTCGAACGACCAGCCGCGCACCCGTGTCGCTTCGAGATTGGCATAGAGCGCATGGGGTGATGTCAGGGTCTTCGGGGTGAATTCGGGCAGGCCCCGTTTTTGCAGGATCGTCTCGATCTCGTCGCGCCCCATATTGGCCAGCAGCGCCTTGCCGATGCCGGACGCGTGCAGATGACCGCGGGTGCCCGGTCGGAAGAAGGCCCGGATCGGATTGTGCGACTCGACCTGGCTGAGGAACACCACCTCGCCTTTGTCGGCAATGGCGAGGTTGGCGGTTTCCCCGGTTTCGTCCATCAGTCGCCGCATGAATTCGCGCGCCGCCTCGAGCAGATTGGTGCCCACCAGATAGGCGTTGCCGACCCGGAAGGCTTCGATGCCGACCGACCACTCCTGGGCGGAGCCATTAAATTCAGCAAAGCCATGTTTCTGCAAGGTCGCCAGAATCCGATGCGCGGAGGAGGGCGGCATGCCGAGTCGCAGCGCGATATCGGTCAGCGTCAGGCCGCTATCCTTCGCCAATGTCCGCAGCAGCGTCAGCCCTCGATCCAGGGCCTGAACCGGAGCGGCCTGCTCGCCGATCGGCTGGGTTCGCGGACGGCCGCGCGACCGTCTTGGGAGATCGTCCGCCTTGTTCATGATCGCTCCTCCGCGGCCCACCTGCCGAAATCCCACCCCATCTTGGCATGAAAAATATTTTTGGCAAAAAATTCGATCTCCAGAATGAAAAAACATAAGCATCGGAAAACTATAAAGAAAATATCGCAAATATGCACTATCGGAAATCATTTTCAGAAAAATTGCAAATTCTGCAAGCCTCGTTAGTTTGGGATATGCCTATTGTCAGGGAGAGAGAGATGACCGGTCAAAACCCCGTTTTCATACCTGGTCCGACCAATATCCCGGATCGCCTGCGGTTCGCGCTGTCGGGTCAGACCGAGGATCATCGATCGCCCGATTTCGTCGGCATTCTTGCCCCTGTCCTGAGCGACCTGAAAAAAATCTTCAAAACCACGAGCGGCACCATCATCACCTTTCCGGCCAGCGGCACGGGCGGATGGGAGGCGGCAGTCACCAACACGCTGTCGCCTGGAGACAAGGTTCTCGCGGCCCGGCACGGCATGTTCTCGCACCGCTGGATTGACCTTTGCCAGCGCCACGGCCTCGACGTCGAGATCATCGAATGCGAATGGGGGCAGGGGGCGCCCGCCGACCTGATCGGTCAGCGTCTCGCCGCGGACAAGGCCAATGCGATCAAGGCCGTGCTAGTCACCCACAACGAGACGGCGACGGGCGTCGTCAGCGATGTCGGCGCGGTCCGCCGCGCGATGGACGGTGCGGGGCATCCCGCCATGCTCTATGTCGATGCCGTTTCGTCGCTGGCCTCGATGGATTTCCGTATGGACGAATGGGGCGTCGATCTTGCCGTCTCGGGTTCGCAGAAGGGTTTCATGCTGCCGACCGGCATGGCGATCGTCGGCGTCAGCAAAAAGGCGATGGACGCCGTCGCGAGGGCCAAGTGCCCGCGCTGCTTCTTCGACTTCCGTGACATGGCCGGCGCCAATGCCAAGGGCGGCTTTCCCTACACCCCGCCGGTGCAACTGATCCAGGGATTGCGCAAGAGCCTCGACATGCTGCTGGAGGAGGGGCTGGACAATGTGTTCGCCCGTCATGCCCGCATTGCCGAGGGCGTCCGCCGTGCGGTCAATGCGTGGGGGCTTCGCGTTTGCGCGCAGGCACCTCATCTTTATTCCGATACGGTCACGGCGGTGCTGGTTCCCGCTGGCTTTAACAGCGACACGCTGACCAATCATGCCTACGATGCCTATGACGTCTCGTTCGGTGTCGGCCTCGGGCAAATGGCCGGCAAGGCGTTCCGGATCGGACATCTGGGTTCGCTGACCGAGGTGATGGCGCTGTCGGGTCTTGCCACGTTGGAGATGGCGATGAAGGATCTCGACTATCCGATCACGCTCGGCTCGGGCGTCGCCGCGGCGCAGGAATATTATCGGTCGACGAAGAGCGCCGCGCTCTCCAAGGCCGCGTAAGGACGGACAACGGACATGGACACCAAAGTGCGCGAAGCGGACATACCGACATTCGACGACGTCATGGCGGCGCGGGAGCGGATCGCGCCCTATATCCATCGCACGCCGGTGCTGACCTCCAGCTATTTCAATGAGCTCAGCGGCGCCGAGTTGTTCTTCAAGTGCGAGAATTTTCAGAAGGCCGGGGCCTTCAAGGCGCGCGGTGCCTCGAACGCGGTGTTCGGCCTGTCGGAAGACCAGGCGCAAAAAGGCGTCGCCACGCACTCTTCGGGCAATCATGCCCTGTCGCTCTCCTATGCGGCTGGCCGGCGCGGCATCAAGGCGATCGCGGTCATGCCGCGAACCGCGCCCGAGGCCAAGAAGGCCGCGGTGCGCGGCTATGGCGGCGAGGTGCGAGAGTGCGAGCCTTCGACGGCGGCGCGCGAGGCGATGCTGGAGGAAGTCGTGGCCTGCACCGGGGCGGACTTCGTGCATCCCTATAACGATCATCGGGTGATCGCCGGGCAGGGCACCTGTTCGCTGGAGCTTCACGAGGAGGTGGGACCGCTCGACGCCGTGGTGGCGCCGATTGGCGGCGGCGGCATGATCTCCGGGACGTGTCTCACCATGTCCCATACGTCTCCATCGACCAAGGTCTACGCGGCCGAACCGAAGAACGCCGACGACGCTTATCGCTCGTTCCATGCCGGCGAGATCATCGAGGATGATGCACCGCAGACCGTGGCCGACGGGTTGAAAGTGAGCTTGCGCCCGCGGACCTGGCATTTCGTCTCGAATTACGTCGCCGACGTGCTACTGGCCACCGAGGAAGAGATCATCGAGGCCATGTACCTGACGTGGCAACGCATGAAGATCGTGATCGAGCCAAGTTCGGCCGTGCCGCTGGCGACGATCCTGAAGAACCGCGACTTGTTCGCCGGCCAGCGGGTCGGGGTGATCCTGACCGGCGGCAATGTCGATTTGAAAAAGCTGCCCTGGATGCAGAGCTGAGGGAGAAAAGCCATGAACGCACCGATCAAGATCGACGACTTTGAGGTTGGCTACAACATTCCCGCGGCAGTCGGCATGCGCGAGGATGAGATCCAGACCCCCTGCCTGATCCTCGACCTCGACGCGCTTGAGCGCAACGTCGCCAAGATGGGCAAGTTCGCCAAAGACATGGGCGTGCGGCATCGCTCGCACGGCAAGATGCACAAATCGGTCGACGTGCAGAAGCTGCAAGAGAGCCTCGGCGGCTCCTGCGGCGTATGCTGTCAGAAGGTGAGCGAGGCTGAGGCCTTCGCCCGCGGCGGCATCAAGGATGTGCTGGTGTCGAACCAGGTTCGCGACCCGGCCAAGATCGACCGCCTCGCGCGCATCCCGAAGCTCGGCGCGCGCACCATCGTCTGCGTCGATGACGTCGCCAATGTCGCCGACTTGTCGGCGGCTGCGCAGAAGCATGGCACGACGATCGAGTGCCTCGTCGAAATCGACTGCGGCGCTGGCCGCTGCGGCGTAACGACAACGCCGGCGGTCGTGGAGATCGCCAAGGCGATCGACGCCGCGCCGGGCCTGAAATTTTCCGGCATTCAGGCCTATCAGGGCGCGATGCAGCACATGGACAAATACGAGGACCGCAAGGCCAAGATCGACATCGCCGTCGCCATGGTGAAGGACGCCGTCGATGCGCTGAAGGCCGAGGGCCTCGCCTGCGACATCGTCGGCGGTGGCGGCACCGGCAGCTATTATTTCGAAGGCAATTCGGGCGTCTACAACGAGTTGCAATGCGGCTCCTACGCCTTCATGGATGCCGATTACGGCCGCATCCTCGACAAGGACGGCAAGCGGATCGACCACGGCGAGTGGGAGAACGCGCTGTTCCTCCTCACCTCGGTGATGAGCCACGCCAAGGCGGACAAGGCAATCTGCGACGCCGGGCTGAAGGCGCAGTCGGTCGACAGCGGGCTGCCGTTCATCTACGGGCGCGACGACGTCAAATACGTCAAATGCTCGGACGAGCACGGCGTTATCGAGGACCCAAACGGGGTCCTGAAGGTCAACGAGAAGTTGCGTCTCGTGCCGGGCCATTGCGACCCGACCTGCAATGTTCACGACTGGTATGTCGGCGTGCGGAACGGCAAGGTCGAAAGCCTGTGGCCGGTCACTGCCCGCGGCCTGGCATACTGAGGACGACGTATGTTCATCGTTTCCGAGGAAAGCTGCAAGAAACTGGTCGGCCGCGCCGACGCCTTCAAGGCGGTCGAGGCGGTGTTCGCCGCGATGGCCAAGGGCGACGCGTATAATTTCCCGGTCATCCGCGAGGCGATCGGCCATGCCGATGCGCTTTACGGCTTCAAGTCCGGCTTTGATCGCTCGGGCCTCGTGCTCGGTCTGAAATCCGGCGGCTATTGGCCGGGCAACGCCGCCAAGGGGCTGACCAATCACCAGTCGACGGTCTTCCTGTTCGACGCCGATACCGGGCAACTCAAGGCGTTGGTCGGCGGCAATTATCTGACGGCGATCCGAACGGCGGCGGCGAGCGCGGTGTCCATCGCCCATCTCGCGCGCCCCGACGCCAAGGTGCTGGGCATGGTGGGAGCCGGCCATCAGGCCGCGTTCCAGCTTCGCGCCGCGGCCGAACAGCGGTCGTTCGAAAAAGTGGTCGCGTGGAACTTTCACCCCGAGATGCTGCCGGCGCTGGCCGGGGTCGCCGAAGAGATCGGCCTGCCCTTCGAGGCGGTGGAGCGCGAACGGCTCGGCGCCGAGGCGGACGTCATCGTCAGCATCACCTCCGCGCATGAGCCGTTGATGATGCGCGACTGGGTGAAGCCGGGCACCCATATTGCCTGCATGGGCACCGACACCAAGGGCAAGCAGGAGGTCGATCCGGCGCTGGTCGCAGCGGCCACGCTGTTCACCGACGAGATCGCCCAATCAGTGACGATCGGCGAGTTCCAGCACGCCGTCGCCGCGGGACTGGTCAAGGAGGAGGCGATCACCCCGCTCGGAGCGGTGATCAACGGCACTCATCCGGGGCGCACGTCCGACGACGAGATTACCCTGTTCGACGGCACCGGGGTCGGCCTGCAGGATTTGGCGGTGGCGTCCGCCGCCGTCGAGCTCTCGCGGCGATCCGGCGACGCCACCGAAGTGGCGCTCTGAGGTCAGGCGCCCCTGGCGTTGCGTGCGAGCCTATTCGATGATGCGGATGAGCGCGCTGGAGACGATGTCGCTACCGCCAACCTCCTCGCAATGCGATTCGAAGGTCGAGTTGCCGCTGAGATCGACGGTGTAGCCGACGATCTGGGTGCAACCGTCACCGGTACTGGAATTGCCGCGGTATTTGAGATCCCCCGCCGGCATATAGACGGCGCCTTGCAGGATGGAGTCGGATGTACCGGCGACGGTGTGGGTGATGCCCGTTTGGTCGCGTCCGCCAAAGAACAGGATGCCCGAGAACGGTCCGCTCATCGGCGCCGACAGGTTCATCCGGGTGTTGCCTCCCAACTTCAGCCCGGCGCCGTTCGTCAGGTAGAAGGTGACGCCTAAGCCGACGAGACCCGCGGTAGCGGGATCGACACTGCCGCCGTTCACCGTGAAGTCGCCACCCTCTATGATGTAGAGACCCGGCTGAAAGACGACGTCTCCCTTCATGCTGAGACCGTTGCAGAAGCGCATTGCGGCGACGCCGCTGGGATGGTTTTCGACCGGCGTCAGCGTCGTCGACGCATTGGGCTTTCCGACATTCTTGCTTTGGCAAGTCCCCTGGACGACTGGTTCGGCCACCGACGCATAGGGGTCGGCCACGGCCGCAGCATATTCCTTCGGCTGGTCGCAATCGGTCAGATCGAGAGCCGCGGTGGTCACGGTCGCGCCTACCGAATAGATGCACCCGGTCGACAGGGTCGCCGCGCCCTTCATTAGAAACGCGTCCGATGCGTTGGAATTGGAAGCGACGTCGCAGCCGGTCAGGCTGAGCGATGTCGAGCCCGATACGGTTACCGCTCCCGGCGCGGATGGTGACAAGGCCAGGATGCACGCTCTTGCCGTTTCGTTGATTTTGGCGACCGCCCGGGCGCCGATGTCGACGGGCTCGTTGCTGAACATGGCCGAAAACAGTCGTGGCTCGATCTGTGAAAGCAAGACCTCGACTGTATCCGGATCGCCGGCATTCGGCCCGGTCGCGACCGGCGAATTGACGATGAAATTGCCGGACGAACCCGAAAAGCCGGTTTGGTTGGCGATATAGAGCGCGGCCGTGCGCATCCCGTCGGCGGTGTCTCCGGAACGCTTGCGGACGGCCGCGGCGTGGACGGCCACGTCGGCCGCGTGCTGCAATTCGCGCTGGGTCATGTACCAATAGCCCGTCTCGACGCCGAGACCGATGCCGCCGATGACGACCGGAAACATGATGGCCGCGATCACCGACGTGCTGCCGATCCGATCGCCGACAAACCGTTGCAATGCTTCGCCCGCAAGCCGGCGGACGCGGCCGGTTCTCAAGCGCGCGACGGGTGCCGGCGGGGCCGCCCCGGCACGGTGCTGATTGTTCTTGGGCGTGCTCAGAGCTTTTTGCATGGTCATTGCGCCTGCATGACCCGAATAATCGCCGGTGTGATGATGATGGCGAAAAGGACGGGAAGGAAAAACAGGATCATCGGAACGGTCAGCTTCGGTGGCAGCGCGGCGGCTCGCTTTTCCGCCTCGCTCATGCGCATGTCGCGGTTTTCCTGGGCCAGCACGCGCAGGGCCTGACCGACGGGCGTGCCGTAGCGCTCGGCCTGGATAAGGCTGGTCACGACGGCTTTTACCCCGTCGAGGCCCGTACGCAGACTGAGATTCTCGAACGCCTTGCGGCGATCCTGGAGATAGGAAAGCTCCGCCGTCGTCAGGTTCATCTCCTCCGCGAGCTCGATGGATTGGACACCGATCTCCTCGGACACCTTGCGGAATGCGCCCTCGACGCTCATGCCGGATTCCACACAGATCAGCATCAGGTCGAGCGCCTCGGGCCAGGCCCGGCGGATCGACGTCTGCCGCTTGGTCGTCCGGTTCTTCAAAAGAATGATCGGAAGGTAATAGCCGAAATAGCCGGCCCCCAGACCGATGGCGATCTTAGGAAGCAGTGGTGTCGCTTCACTGAGGAACATCACCATGTAACCGAGGGCGGCGACGAACATGGCGACTGGAGCGAGGATGCGCGCGGCGAGGAAACCGACCACCGGTCCTCGGCCGCGATAGCCGGCCCGCGCCAACATCCGGGCGATCTCGCCGTCCCCGACCTGTTCGGACAGATTGAAGTGATTCACGATGGCCTGATAAAATTTCTTGGGCGGCGCCCGCAGCAGCAGCGGATCCTTGCGATCGGAAAGATGGGAACGTTCGCGCAGGCGAATGCGCTCTCTTTCCTCGCCCACCTGCCGCATCCGCTCGCCGAGGGTATCGCGGGCGAGATACGGCCAGCTTACCAACAGGATGGCGGAAAAGCTCGAGAACGCCGACAGAAGGGCGATGACTGGTTTCGGGTCGGTCGGGATGAATGAGAAGTCCATCATCATCCTCAGAAATCGAAATTGATCATTTTGCGCATCACCAGGATGCCGAACATCATCCACACGGCGCTGCCGGCCAGGACGATATTGCCGAGGGTCTCCGTGAACAGCAGCGAGATGTAGTCGGGGGTGGTGACGTAGACGAGGCCGGCGACGATGACCGGCAGGGAACCGATAATTCCCCCCGAGGCCTTGGCTTCGGAACTCATCGCCTTGATCTTCGCCTGCATCTTCTTGCGCTCGCGCAGCACCTTGGAAAGATTGCCGAGGGCTTCCGCCAGACTTCCGCCGCTGCGGGCCTGGATGCCGATCACGATGGCGAAGAAGTTGGCCTCCGAGAGCGGCACCCGTTCGGCAAGGCGCTGCACGGCCTCGTCCATGGGGACGCCCAGGGTCTGATCCTCGACGACCGTCTTGAATTCGCTGCGCACCGGGTCCTGCGCTTCCGTCGCGATGATCTTCATGCAATCGCTCAGCGGCAGGCCGGATTTGATGCCGCGCACGATGACGTCGACGGCCGACGTGAATTCCGCCGTGAAACGCTTGAAGCGGCGGTTGCGTCGAAAATTGACGAAGAGGTGCGGCAGAAACAGGCCCCCGGCGATCGCGAACCCGCCGGCCGCAAGCGGTTCGCCTCCCACCGCCACAACGACGAGGAAGGTCACGGCGGCGGCGGCGGCGCAAACCACATAATAGGTTCGTTTCGACCAGCTGAGCTCGGCTTGCCGCAAGCGCACGATCAGCTTGGGCTTCGATTTGTTTCGCTTCGCCTGGCTCTTCTGCTTTTCCTCGATCTCGCGCAGGGTCTCCTCGACGGATCGTTTGCGGCGGGCGTTCTCGGAGTTGCGGTTGGGCCCGGCCACCGCGGGACCGCTGGTGGCGATCGCGGTGAAGCGGCTGTCGTAGGCGCGTCGCTTGGCGCCGCCGGGATAGACGAAGGAAAGCAGTAGGCCACCACTGCAGAGCGCCGCGAGAGCGTAGATCAAATTGGTCGGGGAAAGGCCGTCATACAACATGGTCAGGCGGCCACGGCGCTCTGCTCGGCGGCGTCGAGGGCGGCCGCGAGGCGCTTATCCTCGTTGTAGTAGCGGGCGCGATCCCAGAATCCCGGCCGTCCAACCCCGGTCGAACGGTGACGGCCGAGCACCTTGCCGTCGGCGTCCTCGCCGACCATGTCGTAGACGAACAGATCCTGGGTGGTGATCACGTCGCCCTCCATGCCGAGCACTTCGGTGATGTGGGTGATCCGGCGCGAGCCGTCGCGCAGCCGCGCGGCCTGGATGATGACGTCGACGGAGCCGACGATGATCTCTCGGACGGTGGTCGCCGGTAGCGAGAAACCGCCCATTGCGATCATCGATTCCATGCGCTTCAANTGATGACGTCGACGGAGCCGACGATGATCTCTCGGACGGTGGTCGCCGGTAGCGAGAAACCGCCCATTGCGATCATCGATTCCATGCGCTTCAAGCATTCGCGCGGCGAGTTGGAGTGGATCGTGCCCATCGAGCCGTCATGGCCGGTGTTCATCGCCTGCAGGAGATCGAACACCTCGGGTCCGCGCACCTCGCCGACGATGATCCGCTCGGGACGCATGCGCAGGCAGTTCTTGACCAGGGCCCGCATGGTGATCTCGCCCTCGCCCTCGATATTGGGCGGGCGGGTTTCCAGCCGGACGACATGCGGCTGCTGCAACTGCAGTTCGGCCGAATCCTCGCAGGGGATGATGCGCTCGTCTTCGTCTATGTAGCGGGTCAGGCAGTTGAGCAGCGTCGTCTTGCCCGAGCCGGTGCCGCCGGAAATGACGACGTTGCAGCGCACCCGGCCGATGATCTGCAGGATCTGCGCGCCCTCCGGGGAGATGGCGCCAAACCGGACCAGATCATCGAGCGTCAGCTTGTCCTTCTTGAACTTGCGGATCGTCAGCGTCGGTCCATCGATCGCCAACGGCGGCGCGATGACGTTGACGCGGGAGCCGTCGGCCAACCGCGCATCGCAGATCGGGCTCGACTCGTCGACGCGACGGCCGACCTGGCTGACGATCCGTTGGCAGACATTGAGCAGTTGCTGGTTGTCCTGAAAACGGACGTCCGTCTCCTGCACCTTGCCGTTCACCTCGATGAAGATGCGGTTGCGACCATTGACCATGATGTCGGCGATGTCGTCGCGGGCGAGCAGCGGCTCCAGCGGTCCGTAGCCGAGCACGTCGTCGCAGATTTCGCCGACCAGCGCCTCCTGCTCGGCGATGCTGATCTGAACCTTCTTCGCCGTGATGATGTCATTGACGACCTGGACGATCTCCTCGCGCGCTTCGTCGGTCTTCATGGTCGACAGGACGGACACGTCGATCGCGTCCACCAACGCGTCGAAGATCTCTCGCTTCAGGGAAAAGTGCTTTTCGCCGCGCGGCTGCTTTTCCGGGCGCACGACCCGCGGCGGCGTGATGGCGGTTTCGCTGGTGGGGATGACGCAAGCCACAGCGTCGTCGTTGGACGCGGCTGGAGTGCTCTCCTCTTCCGTCTTCCTGCCGAACATGGTTCCTCCGCAGCGATACGCTATGGCGGCCTGACGTCCGAGGATGGGGTCACGTCCATTGTGACGCCTGAAGCCGTGTGTCGGTTGCGCCGCACTTGCGGCGAACCGGCCGTCTCAGGATCTCGAAGCGGTCATCGCCTGACTGGGGGGATGCTATCGAACCACGATTGCAGCGCCGTAAAATCGATCGACGCAATTGTAATCAATAGCGAATAAATCGGGGCGGAATGCACCCAGCGGCGCAAGGGGCTGCGGTCAGTTCAGCGGAATGCGACGGGACACGCTCAGCGTCATGCCGTTTGCCGACACCCCCGGAACCACGAACTCAAAGGGATAGGTGATCGCGACCGTGCGAAACGACACGCCCGCTTCCGCAGCCGTGCCAAAATCAATTTGAAGAAGGTCGGGGCGGTTGCCGGTGAAGGATGTGCGGATTGTCGAATCCAGATCCGGATTTGGAACCGTCGCGTCGTTAAGAACGGAGCGAACCGCGAAATCCGCCGCGAAGGCGAGGTCGTTGCGGACATTCAGGGCCCGCCCGAATTCGACGACGCCGAGCGAAATAAGCAATAACGGAAAGCATATGATGGCGAATTCGACGGCCGTCGCACCCACATCGTCGTTTCGAAAGCGGTTCCGCAGGCTCATCGTACCTGCACCTGAATCTGCGGCCGGAAGTTGAGATCAGGAATGATCCAGCCGCTGTAAGTCTTTGTCCCGCCAATTTGATAGAAGCTGTAGGTCGGCGCTGATCCGGCGCAACTGGTCGAGGCGGGCACCGCGACGTCGGGCGCTTCCGGGCAGGCGTAATAGCGCGACACCGACATCACCAGATCGGGGGCGACCGCGGGGTCTGTCGGGGGCGGAAAATTCGGCGTGGCGGTGGCCGTCATGACGTCGATGACACGCTGCTCACCCGGGTCGGCCATAGCGGTCTGGGCGCCCGCGCGCAGGACGTGGTCGATCGCCATTCGTTCGTTCAACGCCAGGCCGAGATCCGCCGTCGCGATGAGAGCGAAGAACAGGATCGGTGCGAAGAGAGCGAATTCGACCGCCGAGACGCCGTCCCTGCCGGCCATCAGCGCCTGGAAGCGATCCGCCGATCGCCGGAGACGAGGGCGGCTGCGTCGTCGGTCCCGGGAAAAGGGCGGCAGAGCGCGCATCGCGGTTCAACGCCTCCCGACCAAGCGCGCGGCAAGAGCATTGATGCCTTTCCTCGCGGGCCGCGACACCGCCTTGCCGCTGATCAGGGAGTGTGCGAGTTCGTCAAACGAGCGGGCCACGGGCGAACGGGCCGATGTTTCCCCGATCATGCGACCGTCATTGGCTGCGTTGCCGAAAAGCGCCGGGTCGAAGGGGATGCTGAGGCTGGGCTCGAGCGCGACGGCAGTGGCAAAGGCCGGAGCCTTGATCTCCGGGCGTTTCGGGATGCCGATCTGGTTCAGGACCAGCTTGGGAGGGCTGTCATGCGGCCGGGTGGACCGCAGGAATTCGATGACGCCCTTGACGTTGCGCATATTGGCGAGGTCCGGCGCAGCGGTGATGACGACGTCGTCCGCGTCGGTCAGAAGCCGTTTGACCCAGGCGGTCCACATATGGGGAAGGTCGAGGATCGTCAGCCTGGCGCTCGATCGCGCGATGTCGATGAGGCCGTTGAAATCCGTCTCCCGCAGATCGTAGGCGTTCGTCAGCGCGAGCGGCGGCGTCAGGATGCTGAGCCGTTCGCCACGCTGCGTCATGATCCGCTCCAACAGCACGTCGTCAAGCCGGTCGGCGTCGCTGATCGCGTCCATGACCCCCTGTGCCGCCTCGATGTTGAAGTCCAGGCCGGCGGTGCCGAAGGGTAGATCCATATCGATCAGAAGAACGTCGGAATCGAAGGACGAGGCCAGCGACCAGGCAGTATTGTGCGCCACGGTCGATGAACCGACGCCCCCACGCGCGCCAAAGAAGGCGCAGACCTTTCCAAGCTTCTGCGCGCCAGCGCTTTTGTAGAGGCGGCCGATCGTGGCGATCAGCGACATTACGTCCAGCGGGGCGACGACATATTCGTGGATGCCCTGCTCGATCAGTTCCCGGTAGAGCGTGATGTCGTTGCGGTGTCCGATCACGATGACTTTGGTGCTGGTCAGGCAGACATCGGCCAGCGCGTTCAGCCCTGCGAACAGCGCGGCATTCTCGGCCGTCGTTTCAACGATGATGAGATTGGGGGTCGGACCCTTGCCGTAAAGCTCGATCGCAGCCGGCAATCCGCCGCCATGGACCGTCAATCGCGTCCGTTGCAGGCGTCGGTCCGACGCGGCCGCCTCGGCGGTCCGGGCAAGCTCCTCGGTCTCGGTGAAGACCGCGATGGCGATTTGCGGAATGATCAGGCTGCCGGTGGCGGAGGCGTTCGTCGCCGTCTGTTTCGGCGGTGTCTTGTCCCCGGTAGCGGAGGAAGCAGGCATCATGGGCGCCTCGTCGTCCGTCAAGGCGACGACCGGCGAGCTCGCCACAGCGATCCCGCGGTATGTGGCGCGACCTTCACGACCTCCATCTTGCCGTCACGATAGACGCCGACCGTCGGCTCTCGGCGCTTGACCGCGAGCTTCGGCTCGTTGAGATCCGCTGCCGACCGCAAGGCCAGGGACAGAGTCCCGGAGGCCTCGGCGGCGGTGATCTGTTCCACCTGCTGGATGTCCAGTTCTAGGGTTGCCGTCCGCCCGACCACGACCTGTTGCGGGTTGGCCGGGTCGGCGTTGCGGCTTTGGTCGACAGCCAGCACGCGGACATTCCTCAAGATCGCGCGGCTGACGCTCTGCGGCGGCTCGGTACCGACGCTCGGTCGCGTGTAGGTGTGGACAACATCGACCCGGTCATTGGGCAGTACGAACCCGCCGGCCGTGTTTTCCGCCGAAACCCTGACCGCGACCGCGCGTTTGCCAGCCGGCAGCAGGGCGGACATATAGCCGGTGCCGGCGGGAGCCAACTTGTCGCTGCGGATCGGTTCGCTTTCCTGGAACTGGCTCTTGACGAGCGAGCCGGCGAGCGTCTCGATCGCGTCGGGTTGGGAGGCACGGGTGATGAAACCGGCGGACACGGCACCTTCGGGCCATGACTGCCAGCGCATGCTGGTCTCTTCCAGCAATCGTCCCTGGCCGATCTCGGCGGATGCCACGAGCACTTCGCTCATCGCGATCCGTGCGATCTCAGGCGCCTGCTCGACCTGAACAGGAGTGTCGGGCTGGGTGAATGTGATCCAGGCAGCCAGTCCGCCCGAACCGAGCGCGGCCACGAAGATGAGAGCTCGAATCATTGTCCTACCGTGCGGGAAGGTTGTTATCGAACCCGCCTGCTTCCTCATAATCCGAGGGAGCTTAGGGCCGCGAGCTTGACCACCCGTTAAGAAAGGACGTTAACGGGACAGGTCGAATTGTCGTGGTCGTCACGGGCTCGATCGTATCGTGCCTGCCGGGTGAACCGGGCAGCCGTCATTCCGCCGCGGGTGCCGCGGGCGCGGTTGCTGCTGGTTGCGCCGGACTGGCGGCGGATCCGGTGCCGCGATACAGACGCACGTTCCGCTCGGCGACCTGTCCGTCTGTGCGTATTGCCGTGACGTTGCGATGAGGGGGAAAGGCGTTCGCCGTGTGGACCGCCATGTTCGCTTGCATCGCGTTACCCGCCCCGAGCGAGATCGTATCGCGCTGATTGGCATAGTCCGCGCAGCCCGTCAGCAGGGCAGTGGCGGCAAGGACGACGATCTCAAGGCTGGGCGTGCGCATTGCCGTTATCCGTCTCGATGTCGATGATGTGGCCGTAGGGTCCCGAAATGCCTTGGCCTTCCTTGAACGATCGCAGCATGTCCTTATCTACCTCGAGAAGGCCGAGCGCGAACAGCTCGACGTCGTCGGGAGAGCGGGTCTGGTCGAGCGGGGAATAAAGTTGCTCGCCCGGGCTCGCCGGTTGGACGAGGCGGGGGGTTACGACCACCACCAGATCGGTTTCCTGCTTCTGGAAGCTGGTCGAACGGAACAAGGCGCCGAGGATCGGAACCTGGCCGATCCACGGCAGTTGCTCGATCGTCTTGGCGTTCACGGTTTGCAGCAGGCCGGCCATAGCGAAGCTCTGGCCGTCGCGCAGTTCGATGACGGTCTGCGCCTTGCGCGACGTGAAGCCGGGATTGCCGTTGACGACGACGGCTGGATCGATCTCGCTGACCTCCGTCATCACCCTGAGATTGATCAAGCCGCTATCCAGAACGGTCGGCAGGAATTCGAGACGGACACCGTAGGGGCGGTATTCGGTTTGGGTCGAGGAGGATCCGTTGGCGCCCACGACGGCGGCCTGGATCGGCACTTCGCCCCCGGCATGAAAGCTCGCCTTCTCGCCGCTCATGGTGGTCAGATTGGGCTGTGCCAGCCGCCGCGCGAGGCCCTTCTTCTCGAGCGCATTGATGATCATGTCGACGCGAACGCCGGCGCTCTCGAGAACCTGAGCGACCAGCGATCCGAAGGGCGTGCCTTGCGAATTGCGCCCGGCATTGTCGTCGAGATAGGATTTCGGCTGGCCGGTGTCGGGATCGGCATTCAACCGGACGCGGGAGCCGATGACGCCGAGCGAAGTGCCACCGGACACGCGGAAGTTAACGCCGAGATCGCGGCCGGCACTACGCCTTGCCTCAAGCACGCGCACTTCCAGCGCGACCTGTTGGGCGTCGGTCACCGCTAGCGCGTTGATGACCGGCTCGGACGAGAATTGCTGGGCGACGTCCATCACCTTCACCGCGTCGGGCGCGCTCTTCACGGTTCCGCTGAGATGAATGCGATCGTTGAAATTGGTCACCTTCACCGTCGCGCTGGGGACGGCGGCGCGGATCGCGGAATGGACGTTGGCGAAGTCCATGCTGACACGAGTGTCGACGACCCCGAGCAGCCTGTCGCCGTCATCGTAGATCGAGATATTGGTGATCCCGTTCGACCGGCCCTGGATGTAAAAGGAACGATCGGACAATGGCACCACATCGGCGATCTTGACGTCACCAACGACGAGATTGGCGAAAGGCCGGTTGGTGGTGATGGTGACCGTCGAGCTTTGCCGCACGACCACATTCGACACGCCGCCGTTGCCGATGGCGAGCATGCGCTGCTGGGCGGCCGCGGGAAGGACTGCGAGGCAAGCGAGCGTCGTCAGCGCGATGCGTAGCAGCCGCGGTATCGCCGCGACCGCGCGCACGCCGGCGGGCCGTTCCACTGCCTGTCTCCAAGGATGGAGCACATCCATCGAGGCTACCTTTCGCGTCCAGTCTCTGCTGTCGTCCGATGAGTTCGGCGTATGCTCACCGCCGCGTGGATCCACCACGCGGTTCGAGCGACTGACAGTGCGTCGGACCGCGATGCAGCCCGCATTCCGCGGCAGTTTGCGACGAGATGGTTAAGGGCGGGTCAACACGAGAAACGCCGGGATCGTCCGACGCGCTAACCTTGCACGTTGGGACTACCTGCCCGCATTGCGGCAGCCGTTTTTTCATCCGCTGGAAAGAATGTCTCGATTGCGATTTCGGACAAGGTGATATCGGTGGCCGTGCCGAAGACAGTTGTCGTGCTAAGAAAGGCAAATCTGTCGCCTTTGATAGCAAGCTCAAGTCTGACGGCAATGGGAGCGCGTGCCGCGCCTCTATCGTTCGGACGCCATGGTTTGGCGTCGCTGGGAACAGGATAGGCCGTCAGTTCATCGAGCAGCGATTTCAGACCTGCATCGTTGGACTGCTCCACCTGTTCCTTCAGCCTGGAAACCAAATGCGCCCGCCATTCGCGGAAATTCAAGATGCGGGAAGCCAGACCATCGGGATGCAGGCTGAGGCGCAGAACATTAACCGGTGGCGCCAGAAGCTGCGACGCTATTCCTTCCAGGAACGGCGCGATCGCGCCATTGGCGGAGATCATGTTCCAGTGACGATCAACCGCTAAGGCAGGGTGTGGTTCATGGCCTTTCTGGATTTGATCCACCGCCTGTCGAGCGGCTGCCATGGCATCGTCATCGAGAGGCCGCTCCCGGTAGAGCGGGGCAAAGCCCGCGGAAATCAGGATCGCGTTGCGTTCGCGGAGCGGCATAGCGAGACCTTCCGCGAGACGCAGCACCATATCCCGGCTGGGCGACGCCCGTCCCGACTCGACAAAGCTCAAATGGCGCTGAGACACCTCCGCTTCGACAGCCAGTCCAAGCTGGCTCAAACGTCGACGCTGACGCCAATCGCGCAAGATGTCGCCCACTGCGATCATGGTTTCGGTCATTGAGCGAGGTTAGCCGAAAGCGCAGGGCTTTCAATTACCTTTGACGTAATCGACTTGGCGCCGGCGGTCGGGAAACTGGATCGAGGACCTTCGCGGATGGTCCGTTCAAGAACCAGGAGAACCAAACATGACCGCCATCACTTCTCTTTCAATCCGGTCCCTTCTCATGATCGATGCTGCGGCTTGTGGCCTAATACCAACGGGCGCTGATCAAGACCCATGCGCCCAATCTCGCATTCCGATGGACGTGATTTTCCAGGGCTGATCGACGAGCTTGTTCCAAGCTGCGCAGCAGTGGGC